>CAYWIR010000198.1:0-5371 GCA_964458375.1 uncultured Neptunicoccus sp. | reverse complement strand
GACCGAAGCGGAGACAGCGATGAAAAGCTGGATGGATCGCTGGCTGGCGGATCGTGATTTTGTTAGCCGCGAAGAGTTTGATGCGGTGCGGTTGATGGCACAAAAGGCGCGCGAAGAGAACGCGGCCTTGTCTGCGCGGATTGACGCGCTGGAAGCCAAAGGCACAAAGAAGACCGCTGCGAAAAAGTAAGCGGCCATATGGTTTGCAAATTGAAACGCCTGCTTTTGGGAGCGGGCGTTTTTTTTAGGTATTTTTGGAACATTGAAGCGGGGTGAGGCTCTCGACCTTTAGGGGGGGCTGTGGTCTTTGGGGGAATGGAACTTTGGATCCCGATCACCATTGCAGCGGCGTTTAGCCAGAACCTGCGCTTTATGTTGCAAAAGCATCTGAAAGCGACGGGGTTGAGCACGGGTGGCGCGACGTTTGCGCGGTTTTTGTTTGCGGCACCACTGGCGGCGGGGTTGTTGTGCGCTTTGGTGCTGGCAAACGGCTGGGCGATGCCTGCGGTAAATGTGCGGTTTGTGCTGTTTGCAGCCATGGGGGGTATTGCGCAGATTGTGGCGACAATGCTGGTGGTAGCGCTGTTTTCAGAGCGGAACTTTGCGGTTGGGATTACCTTTAAGAAGACAGAGACAATTCAGACCGCGCTGGTGGGGGTGATCCTGCTCGGCGAGGGGATTTCTGGCTATGGATTGCTGGCGGTTGTGATTGGGTTGGTGGGGGTGATCCTGCTGTCTGATCCGCCTGAAGGGGGTGCAGGCTGGCGGCGGTTTTTCAATCGTGCGGCGGGCATTGGTTTGGCCAGTGGGGCGCTGTTTGGGGTGTCTGCCATTGGGTATCGCGGGGCGTCTTTGGCGCTGGGCGATGGGCATTTTCTGTTGCGGTCGGTGTTTACGCTGATGTGTGTGACGGTGTTTCAGAGCGTCATCATGGCGGTTTGGTTGCAGATGCGGGAAAGTGGCGAGATTGGCAAAGTGGTGCGGCATTGGCGCGTGACGTTTTTGGTGGGGCTGACAGGGATGATCGGATCGCTTGGTTGGTTCACAGCGTTCACGTTGCAAAATGCGGCCTATGTGAAGGCGTTGGGGCAGGTGGAGCTGATCTTTTCGTTCTGCGCGTCGTACTTTATCTTTAAGGAAACCACAACGCGGCGAGAGGTGATGGGGATCACCCTTGTTGTGCTGAGCATCGTGGTTTTGGTGTTGTTTCTGAAGTGATCAGATCATGCCAGCCGCGCGCAGGCCGGGACGGAAACTGCGGGAAACGGGGATTTCCGCGCCATCGGACATGCGCAGCCAGATTTTGCGGTTGCGTTTGATCACGTCTGAGATTTCGGCAAAGTTTACCCAGTGAGAGCGATGCACTTGGCCGCCATCAAAGGTTTCGAGCATTTGCGTGGCGTCTGACAGGCGCATCAACAACAGCTTGGGGCCGATTTCTGTGTGCACCTCTACGTAATGGTCTGCGCTTTGCATGCGGACCAGTTTTTGGCCCGCATCTGGTCCGAGCTTGCGCAGGATCATTTTGGCAGCGTGACCGCTGCCGCCTGTGGCGAGTTGATCCCGCACAATGGTGCCGCCGCGAATAATGAAGAAGAAGACAGGCATCAAGAACATGCCTACGAGTAGGTTCAACAGATACCATTTTGTATCAGCACCACTGAGAGGGTTGCCCGTGAGATCGACAGCGAGAATGGCGGCCACAAGGCATATTGCGCCGAGAACCACGCAAATCAGGGACAGAGCGGCGACACGTTTAATGACGGGGGCGTCTGGGAACTTGCGCGAGATGGCGAGGAACCCCAGACGGTAGACGGGGTACATCAAGAGGATGCACATCAGAATAACTGCCATGTTTTTCAACGAAACGGGCGTGTTTGAAGAGAGCATTGGGGGCAGGGCGTTCAGGATGATGAGAACGGTATAGAGGCAGCTGGCCAACCACATCACGGCTGGTAGCGCGTGAAGGACGATTCGGTCCCGCCCTGAGAAGATAACGTTAATATTCATGCCAGATGCCTATTTTATGGGGTATTTCGTGAATGACACCCTGCTAGGCCGCGAATCTGGCAGAAATGTGTCAGCCTTGTGCCGAACCAATGGCATTGCCGTGCCGAGCGTATGACGCTTCGTGAATTGCACAGGGGAATCGGGGGTGTGTCGTTTCACGAAGCGCCAGTTTCACATTGCAAAAGGTTGGTTCATTTCACGAAGATTATGTGTCGTTTCACGCATAGGGCCTAGAAAACAAGGGAAACTTCGACGATAACCATTCTCGACTTCAGGGCGCACAGCCGCCCACCTCCAGGTCAGTACGGTGCACCGCACCAGTTGTTAAAGTAACGAGTAAGTTTCTGAGGAAGCCGAGGTGAAAAACAGCAAAGCCGAAGAAAGACAGGTCTCGTCCCCTGAATTTCGGAAGGCTCTGACAAGAAAAGAAACGCTCTCGGATCTGCGCCGAGAGCGTTTTTTTTGTTTTGGGATGCGTTAAATTTTATCAGGTTCGAAGGCGGTGTTTCAGGCCCGTGCGAAGGTTTTGACGAGGAAGTCGACGAACGCCCGTGTTTTGAGCGGCAGGTTACGGCGACCTGCGAACACAACGGCCACATCCGCGTGTTTTTGTATGTAGGCTGGGAACAGGCGTATCAGCTCGCCAGAAGCGATGCTGTCGGCCACAAGGTATGTTGAGAGGCGTGCGATGCCCATACCCCCCAGAGCGGCGATATAGACCGCATGGGCGCTGTTGCCTTCAAAGTTACCAGAGGCGTTCACATCGTAGGTCTGCCCGTCTATTTCGGCCCGCCATGTGTTGCGCCGCACAACGTTGGACGTGCGTAGGCAGTTGAAGTTTTCGAGGTCTTTGAACGTTTTGGGGTGGCCATGGCGTTCTAGGAAAGCAGGCGAGGCGCACAGCACCCGTTCGTTGGACATGATCTTGCGCGCGATCAGATTGGGGTTTTTGAGCTGTTCTGGGAAATTGATGGTGGCATCAAAGCCTTCTTCTTCGGGATCGATGGCACGGTCGGTCAGTTCGAGCGAGAGAGAAACCTTTGGGTATGCTTCTAAAAATTCTTGCAGGGACGGAATCAATTGTGATTTCCCAAATGCCACACTGGTTGCGATGCGCAGTTTTCCGTTTGGTTCCGTGTCATAGTTCGAAATCAGCGCTTCGGCTTCGTAGAACTTTTCGGCCAGTGCTTGGCATTTTTCGTAATAGTCGCCACCTTCTTCGGTGAGGGACACGCCAGATTTGCTGCGGCGCAGAAGGCGGTGGCCAACATGGTCTTCCAATTGGCTGATTTGTTTGCTGACTGCGGAAGGGGTTTGGCCGATTGATCGGGACGCGGCTGAGATGCTGCCGAAATCCACGACTTTTACGAAGACCAGCATTTGCGCTGAAACATCCATGGGCGAAGTTATCCTTTCCAAAATGGCACAACCCCTATTCAGTTTGAAGGCTTGGGAGGTTTGAGTGGCCGTGCTACGTCTGCCTTGCAGCACATATTCTGCGCTGCAGCAAAGTAAAAAGACAGCATAGGTCGTCGTCTTCTAGGTGCATAGGAGAAACGCCCAAAAATGCGGCAAAGTTCAACATGGAGGTTGAATTTATTAGCGATAAAGGAATTCAGGTCTCGCTCCTCCCAGAGGTCTCCTGATGACTTTAAAAACGGTCCTTCCTCCCAGAAGCCGTTACATCAAGGCCAGCAAGCTCTCCTCCTCCCGAGCTTGCTGGCTTTCTTGTTTTAAGCACAAAAAAGCCCGCAGGGCGGACCTGCGGGCTGTGTGTTTGGGGGCATCCCGTTAGGCGCGATGTTTGTCGTAGTAGAGGGCCACAACGTGTTCGGCTTCTGCAAAGAACAGCCAGCGGCCTGCAAAGAGACCCACAAGATGCAAGATTAGGGCGATGCCCGCAGAGACATGGCCCGGCGTTGACAAGACAAGGATCAGGAATGGCAGTGTGAACGCGCAGATCATGGTGATGGCGCGCAATTTGCTGGCGTGTTTGCGACCGATTTCGTGGGCCATTTCTTTGAGCAGGTAGTTTTCCCCAGAATGGGGGCTTTCGAGCAAGCGTACTTTGCCAAGGTGGCCAAGACCTGTGGCGGCTTCGATAGTGCCGCCTTCGATTGCGAGGCGTTTGTCGCCGACAACCCAGTGCAGGACTTGTGCGCCAGACAATAAGAGCAAGAACATGGCGGAGGTGTAGACTTCACCTGCGAGCAGTGCGCCCCCTGCGATTGTGTAAAGTACAAACACGGCAGGTGTGGCGGGTTGGTTCCAGCGTGGAACGGTTTTCAATTGGCCGTAGATCATGGATGTGCAGAACACCGAGATCATAGAGAGGGCTGCGCCAATCATGCCGATGACTGGGAGACGTTGATCGAGAAAGATTAGGGCGGCGGCGTAGATGCCTGTGACACAAAGAGCGAGGACCGCGAAGACGCCTTCACGGGACAGCCATGAGGTGCGCCACTGGCTGAATGCCTTGAGCGCCCGTTGCGGGTTGCCAAGGTGAAAGGTGGAGGAGATTAGTCCGCCGACGGCCAGTGCATAGCCCAGAAAGAAGAAGAAAAACGCGGTTGAGCCAGATACGTCTGGGATGCCAAGGCCGAGGAAGGCCAAGAGGCCGAACCCGAGGCCAGAGAGCGCGGTGAACACGATGACGGATGGTGCGGGATGCATTAGATAGCCTCCAGAGCTTTGTCGAGCCAGCCGAGCAGGCCTTTTTGTGGCGTTGGTGTGGTGTCAAGAAAAGGGGCGAGGATGTCGATGTCGCCATCTGTGTGAATGTCCGCCTTGGGCCGTGGGGGCAGGTAGCGGTTCACGGGTTTGGTGCCTTGTTCATCGAACAATGGTACTGCGCCGCGTTCGCGTGACATGACCGAGACGTTGGAATTTGGATCGGCATAGTCGCCAAAGTGACGCGCGTTTGCAGGGCAGGTGCGCACACAGGCCGGTTCGCGGTCTTCTTCGGGCAGGTTTTCGTTGTAGATGCGATCCACGCATAGGGTGCATTTCTTCATGACGCCTTCTTTGGCGTCGAGTTCCCGTGCGCCGTAAGGACAAGCCCATGCGCAGAGGCCGCAGCCGATGCAATCGCTTTCGTTTACAAGGACGATGCCGTCTTCTGAGCGTTTGTAGCTGGCCCCTGTTGGGCAAACGGTGACGCAAGGGGCGTCTTCGCAGTGCAGGCAGGATTTGGGGAAGTGTACGGTTTGGGCAGGTTTGTCTTCTGCCTTTACTTCATAGGTGTGGATGCGGTTCAGGAAGGTGCCAACGGGGTTCGCGCCATAGGCGTCTTGGTCCGACAGGGGCGCGCCGTAGTTTGAGGTGTTCCATTCCTTGCAGTTGATTACGCAGGCATGGCAGC
>CAYWIR010000197.1:0-5395 GCA_964458375.1 uncultured Neptunicoccus sp. | reverse complement strand
GTGGCCTATGTTCCCCAAGCGGAGGAGGTTGATTGGACCTTTCCTGTGCTGGTCGAAGATGTGGTGATGATGGGCCGTTATGGGCACATGGGCTTTCTGCGCCGCCCATCGCAAGTGGACCATGATGCGGTGACCAATGCCTTGACCCGTGTGAACATGCTGGATTTTCGGGACCGTCAGATTGGTGAGCTATCAGGGGGGCAGCGTAAGCGGGTGTTCCTTGCCCGCGCATTGGCGCAGGACGGGCAGGTGATCCTGCTGGATGAGCCTTTTACGGGTGTGGACGTACAAACCGAAGATGCGATTATCGCTTTGTTGCGCGAAATGCGTGATGAGGGTCGCGTTATGCTGGTTTCGACCCATAACCTCGGCTCTGTTCCCGAGTTTTGTGATCGTACGGTATTGGTGAAGGAAACGGTGTTGGCCTATGGACCGACCGAACAGACGTTTACCCATGAAAATCTGGAAATCGCCTTTGGCGGTGTGCTGCGCCACTTTGTTCTGGGGGGCTCAGACTTGCACGATGATGATGATGGGCGTCAAATCCGTGTAATCACCGATGATGAACGGCCGTTTGTTGTGTACGGCCATGAGGCAGAGACACAAAAAGAGGCAGCCGAAGAGTGATGGAAACGCTGCTGCTGCCCTTTACCTATGGATACATGTTTGATGCCATGTGGGTGTCTGCATTGGTGGGTGGGGTTTGCGCGTTTTTGTCGGCCTATCTGATGTTGAAGGGCTGGTCGCTGATTGGTGATGCGCTGAGCCATTCGATTGTTCCCGGCGTTGCTGGGGCCTATATGCTGGGTCTCCCCTTTGCGCTCGGCGCCTTTGCGGCGGGGGGATTGGCGGCTGGAGCGATGCTGTTTTTGAACCAGAGGTCGGGGCTGAAAGAAGACACTATTATCGGTTTGATTTTTACATCTTTCTTTGGGCTGGGCCTGTTTATGGTGTCGCTTTCGCCAACTTCGGTAAGCGTTCAAACAATTACGCTTGGCAATATTCTGGCGATTACGCCGTCTGACAAGTTGCAGTTGGCGATCATTGGGTTTGTGACTTTGGCTGTTTTGCTGCTGAAGTGGAAAGACTTGATGGTGGTATTTTTCGATGAAAATCACGCACGATCCATTGGGTTGAAACCCAATCTTTTGCGGGTGATGTTTTTCACGTTGCTGTCCGCGTCTTGTGTTGCGGCGTTGCAGACAGTGGGCGCGTTTTTGGTGATTGCGATGGTTGTGACGCCAGGGGCCACGGCGTATCTGCTTACGGATCGGTTTCCGAAGTTGTTGATTGTGAGTGTGGCGATTGGATCGATCACTAGTTTTGTGGGGGCGTACCTGAGCTTCTTCCTAGATGGGGCGACGGGTGGATTGATTGTATCCCTGCAAACTCTGATCTTTCTGGTCGCGTTTTTTCTGGCCCCCAAACACGGATATTTGGCGGCACGGCGGCGGGCAGCACAGGCGTTGCGGACATGATGGAAACGCTGCTGCAACCCTTTCAATTTGCTTTCATGAACTCGGCGTTTTTGATGATGGCGATCATCGCAGTGCCGACGAGTTTGTTATCTTGCTATTTGGTCCTGAAGGGCTGGTCGTTGATGGGGGATGCCATCAGTCATGCGGTTTTGCCCGGTGTCGTTTTGGCCTATCTGATCAATATCCCACTGATTATAGGAGCTTTTTGCGCTGGAATGGTTTGTGCGCTGGCCACTGGATTCTTGGCGGAGAACAGTCGCGTGAAGCAGGACACGGTGATGGGGATCGTGTTTTCGGGCATGTTTGGGGCGGGGCTGGTGCTCTATACCAAAGTCACAACCAACGTGCATTTGGATCATATTCTGTTTGGCAACATGTTGGGCGTTGGGCCAGAGCAGTTGTGGACGGCTGGATTGATCGCTGCATTTGTGGGCGTTGTGATGATCGCAAAGCGGGCGGATTTTATGCTGCAATCGTTTGATCCTGTACAGGCGCAGGCAGTTGGATTGCGGGTGGGGTGGTTGCATTACGGGATGTTGGCGATGCTGTCGCTAACCATTGTGGCAACCTTGTCAGCAGTGGGTATTATCTTGTCCATTGGTCTGCTGATTGCGCCGGGGGCCATTGCCTATCTTCTGACAAAACGGTTCGAGCGGATGCTCGTCTTAGCGGTTTTTGTGACGCTGATTTCAGGCTTTCTGGGGGTGTACATCAGCTTTTATATCGACAGTGCGCCTGCGCCGACGGTGATCCTGATCCTGACTTTGGTTTTCATTGTGGCGTTTATTCGGGCAAATCTGATCGCACGGGTTTCATCGAATCCCTAGACGCGCTGAGTTTCTTGGACTAGCCTTTTGGGCAGGCCATTCGCGTATGCGTGGCGGGTAAAGACATGCGCAACATCAGGGAGTTATCATGAAAATTAGTAAACTATTAACCACGACAGTTCTGTCTGGCGCTATCGTCGCCTCTTCCGCGTTTGCGGCAGATGAAGAGCTGATCGTTTTCGATTGGTCTGGTTATGAAGACGAAGGCTTCTTCCAGAAGTACATCGAACAGCATGGCGCGGCCCCAACATTTGCCTTCTTTGGCGAAGAGGAAGAAGCGTTCCAGAAGCTGCGTTCTGGCTTTAAGGCCGACATTTCGCACCCTTGCAGCCAATCCGTGTCCAAGTGGCATGAGGCTGGCCTGCTTGAGCCGCTGGACACATCCAAGATCACACGTTGGGAAGAAGTTAACGCGACGATGAAAGAGGCGTTCAAGATTGATGGGGAGTATTACATGCTTCCTGCTGATTGGGGCTCCACTGCGTTAACCTATCGCACGGATCTGGTAGATGAAGCTGCTATGGATACACTGGAAGTGTTTCGCGATCCTAAATACGCAGGGCGCATTTCACTGCCTGACAACGTAGACGATGTATACGCGCTGGCGTATCTGGCCACTGGGACTGCTGATTGGTCCGTGGCCACGGAAGAAGATTTCGCCAAGGCCAACGTATGGCTGCGCGAAGCACACCAGAATGTGCGTGCCTACTGGGCAGATGGTGCTGAGCTTGGTCAGTTGATGACATCGGGTGAGGTTATCGTTGCTTGGGCGTGGAATGAAACGCCTGTGACATTGGCAGCAGAAGAAGTGCCAGTGGCGGCCAATCGGTCAACAAAAGAAGGGTCTTCGACGTGGTTCTGCGGATATGTGGACCTGAAGGATGGGCCAGGTAGCGTTGATAAAGTGTATGACTTCTTCAACGCTTGGATGGACCCGTCTTCGTCTGCGTATATCGTGAACGAATGGGGTTATGGCCACGGCAACCAAGCACAGATGGATGTGCTCGGCCAAGAGGCGCTGGATGGTGCTGGCCTTGGTGCAGTGGACGTGCCCGTGTTGGCGCAAAAGCCGATGAACCAACAACTGCGCGAAAAGATGATCGCTGAGTTTGAAAAGATCAAAGCTGGGTTCTAAGACCCGATGACATTGATTGAAAAGGGCGCCTGAGGGCGCCCTTTTTATTGGGGGAAAGGTTAACGCTCTGGCGTTAACGTTGGTTAATTTTTGACGTGTGCAGAAAAAAGCAAACTAGCCAGAACTTATACCGCACCCGTGTTTTTTCAGGTCGGTGTTAAGGTTGATTAATGCCCCGCTGATTTGTGGTGTTTGGTGCAGTTATACTTCTTCGTTGGGGTCAAAAATTGGGTCAATGACAAGAACCAAACGTGTTTCGCCCGATCCTTCAATGGGGGGTGAGCGATGCAGGAGGCCCGCACTTGGCTGTTCTGGCCAACGTGTTCCCCGCAAGAGGACTGGGGACCCTGTCGGCACTGTGAAGATTTGGGTTGGGTCAGTATCTTGTTGGGACGTTCCGAGTTGTGTGCCCGTGCCGCGATAGGTGCAGACCAATCGCGCAGTGATCGCATCAATGTGGAACCTGCGACATGCGTTTGTGGTGACACGATCCAACCGCAACCGAATGTATGGTGCTGTTATGATGCTGCTGAATATCTGCGCGAGCGCGGCGATATCTTCGATAAGGCGCTGACGGTGCACCGATTTTTGCAGCCCTTGGATGTCGCAAATATCTGTTACAGCAGCCTGTACCGTGTTGGGGCGTAAAAAGACGCGCGTCGATGGGAGGAGATCCGGGTCTAAGTCATCTATCCAGTTCTGAAATTCTGGCAGCGGGGTCCGTTGCCAAACGGCCGCCGCGCAGTCAGGGTCTTTTAACATGCGCAGGCCGTCTGGTGTTTGGGTGATGCCTACGCCGCGAACAAGGCCGCGGGGGGTGTCGATTGTTGCACTCATGCGGCCTGCTCCGCACGGCGCCATTCTGGGAATGGATCAGGGAAGCTGGGGAGGTCGCTTGTGTTGGAAGCCAGTCCATCTGCGATCAATGCGGAGTCGAGCCGTGCTGTTATTGCAGCCCAATCAATGCCCGCACCGATGAATACGATTTCTTGACGGCGATCGCCCCATGGCTCTTGCCAGCGTTCTTTCATGTAATTTTGAACGGCTTCGTCTTGGGGCCAGCGTTCTTCTGGAACAGAGGCCCACCATGTACCAAGAGGTTTGACGGAAGACAGTGCCCCAGCCAGCGAAAATTCCGCAACCCAATCGGGGCGTGTGGCGATCCAGAAGTGGCCTTTGGCGCGGATCACACCTGGAAGATCACCGTTGAGGACCTCCATAATCTTTTGAGGTTCAAACGGTTTGCGCGCGCGATAGACATAGGACGCCACGCCGTATTCTTCGGTTTCTGGCACGTGATCGGCAAAACCATAAAGCTCCTTGGCCCACATTGGGTGGTCGTGCGCTTTTTCAAAATCAAACAGCTTCGTGTCGAGGATTTCATCTGCGGGTACATCTGAATGGCTGGTTTCAAGGATGCGCGTGTCTGCGTTCAGACTGCGAATGATTTTGCGCGCAGCGTCCACTTGTTCGGGGGTGGCATCGGCCACCTTGTTCAGCACGACAACATCGGCAAATTCGATCTGCTCTACCAGCAAGTTGACCAACGTGCGGTCATCGCCTTCGCCCATGGTTTCGCCGTGGTCGCGCAGGAAATCATGGCTGGAGTAATCGCGCAGCAGGTTTACCGCATCTACAACAGTGACCATGGTATCGAGACGGGCCACGTCTGACAGGCTTTGCCCGTCTTCATCGCGGAAATCGAATGTGGCGGCGACTGGCAGGGGCTCTGAGATACCGGTGGATTCGATGAGCAGGTAGTCGAAACGCCCTTCGGCGGACAGACGGCGCACTTCGGCCAATAGGTCATCGCGCAAGGTGCAGCAGATGCAGCCGTTGGACATTTCCACCAGTGTTTCATCTGTGCGGCTGAGTTCGGTGTCGGCGCGCACGAGATCGGCGTCGATGTTGACCTCTGACATGTCGTTGACAATCACGGCCACACGGCGGCCATC
>CAYWIR010000196.1:0-5484 GCA_964458375.1 uncultured Neptunicoccus sp. | reverse complement strand
CTCCAAACCCGCAAACCATTGCCGCGACTTGCGTATCAAAAAACGGCTTTGGAAAAATCTGGCGATCCACGAAGAATATCTCCAGATCCTGCCGTGCGGCGTGGAACACTTTGGTCACAGATTCGTCTTGGAACAGTTTATACATCGGATCGAGCGACAGGCCTTCTTCCAACACATCAATCAGAACCGCCCCTTCATTACCTTCACCTGGATGCGCCATTTGGATCAAACAGAGTTTGGAATAATACGTGCGTTCGCGCAAAAATTCAGTGTCGATTGTAACGTAGTCGAAGGTGGCACATTTGGCGCAAAACTCGGCCAACTGCTCGGTCGTGGTAATTGTTTTCATAGTATCGGCTTAGGGTTTTTTTCTGAGACCTTCAAGCGCTTGATTCTGCGGGGAAGGATTGGCTCCGACGGTAGGGATCGAACCTACGACCAATTGATTAACAGTCAACTGCTCTACCGCTGAGCTACGTCGGAACACTTTTGCCTTACGGTGAGCGAGCGTATAGCAAAGGTGGTTTGAAGCGTAAATAGGGTAATTGCATGGTTTCCAATTATTTTAGTTGGAACAACGCATCTGGCGAAATGGGGCGGTCTGCGGCAACTATTTTGCGTTCAGACAGGTCAATCAGATGGGCAAAAACGTTACGGGCGGCGGCGGGGATCAGGCGTTGATCTATGTCGGTATAGATTTTCTGGGCCAGTTGGATCGGCGTTGATGATGGGCCCCCATCGAGGGCTGAGATGATTTGAGCTTCGCGGGATTTTCGATGGTTTATCTGATGGCGCACCATGCCCGCGGGATCGGTAACAGCCCCACCATGGCCCGGAAAATAGATGGTGTCGTTTGTCCGTTTTGCCATTTTTTCCATAGATTTCATATAGCTGGTCAAATCCCCATCAGGAGGAGAGACCATTGTTGTCGCCCAACCCATAACATGATCCCCCGTTAGAACGGCACCAGTCTCAGACAACGCAAAACATAAGTGGTTGGAAAGATGACCAGGTGTGTGGATCGCCTCAAGTGCCCAACCCTGCCCTGTGATGATGTCCCCGTCCAAAACGCGCTGGTCTGGGGCAAACTCTAGGTCTTTGCCCTCTGCCCCGCCGAGATCGGCCATGGCGGCAAGACGATCCATTGCTTCAGTGCGGCCTTCGTCAGTGGTGCCAAACCCGAGGATGGGCGCATCCACCGCTGCGGCCAAGCGGCGGCTGAGGGGGGAGTGATCTATGTGAGAGTGGGTGACAATAATGTGGCTGACAGGACGGCCGTTAATGGCTGCCATAAGGGCGGCGAAGTGTGCGTCGTCTTCGGGGCCTGGATCCACGACGGCAAGGCTTTCTTCACCAACCAGATAGGACTGGGTGCCTGTAAAGGTCATCGGACTGGCGTTTGGAGCGGTCACAACTGTTAAGTTTTGGTAAACGTTAACGGGTGTTCCAACTTGCGGTATATGGGTGCGATCAAAGGGGTCAGACACGTAAAACAGCCTCGCTTAAGGGTTGCATGGCCGTTGCGCGGCACGTATCCGTCTTAAGTGATGTTTAACAACTGGCTCAAGCCTTATCTTCCGCGGTCTTTGTTTCGACGGGCAATTCTGATTCTGATCGTTCCTATCGTTCTGATTCAGTTGGTTGTGGGCGTGGTCTTTGTGGAACGCCTGTTTCAAGATGTTTCCAGACAGATGACAAAGTCCATTTCTGTTGATTTGAACCATCTGATTGGGTTGATCAAATCGGGCGATGATCCTTCCGTAACAGCAAACAGTTTACAAATTGATACCGCGGCAATCGAAAACCCCGATTTTGAGGCGGAAGATAGATATCGCGATGTTTATGACTTTGCGGGTTGGTATGTGATTGAAACCTTACATTTGAACGTTCCAGAGGCGCAGGTTGTGGATTTGGGACGCGATCGTGGATCCGTTTATGTGCTGACGGAAATTGACGGGCAAGGGTTCGAATTTCGTGTGGCGCGGTCACGGGTGTCTGCCAGCAATCCACACCAGTTGCTGGTGTACATGATTTTGGCGGCGGCCTTATTGTCCCTTTTGGCCGCGTTGTTTTTACGCAATCAAATCAAACCGATAAAACGTTTAGCCCGCGCGGCAGATGCCTTTGGTAAGGGGCAGAATCTTCCGCTGAACCCCACGGGGGCATCCGAAGTTCGAAGTGCTGCGACGGCCTTTCTTTCGATGCGGGCGCGGATTGAGCGGCAGATTGAACAGCGCACTTTGATGCTTTCAGGAGTGAGCCATGACCTGCGCACGCCTTTGACGCGGTTGAAATTGTCCGTTTCTTTGATGGAGGCGGATGAGGAAACCGCGTTGATCCTGCGGGATTTAGACGAAATGGAAGAGATTTTAGACGAGTTCTTGGCCTTTGCCCGCGGGGACAGCGAAGAGCAAGATGAGCTGGTTTCGCCCCGTGAACTGGCTACAGAGTTGGTTGAAAAGTCCACCCATTCTGGGCGGGCTGTGACGCTGACCTTTGAAGGGGCCAAACATGCGGATGCAACGGTCAAAATGCGTCGACCTGCCGTGCATCGGGCGATTTCGAACCTGTTGTCCAATGCCTTGAAATATGGGGAAAATGTGAGCCTGAATCTCTATACAGGCGAGGGTTTTGTTGAGTTCGTTGTTGAAGATGATGGCCCTGGAATTTCCGAAGATCAGCGCGAAACAGCAGTGAAACCTTTTGCCCGTTTGGACGCCGCGCGGAACCAAGATAAGGGGGCTGGTGTCGGGCTTGGCTTGGCGATTGCTGCAGATATTGCACGGTCCCACGGGGGCAGTTTGGCCCTGACGGAGAGTGAAACACTGGGTGGGCTGAAAGCGGCGTTCAGATTGCCCCGTTAACCGCTTGTTCAGCGCGTTAACTTTTGCTGACGCAACACCCATTTTGGAAAAAAGCAAACTACCCAGAAACAGGGGTCCCCTAGGTATGGGTAGTGTGTTGCAAGACAAAGGTTAACCTAACTTTCCGTTACCCCTGCGCACGCCTTATTGCGTTGATTTTTCGTGTAACAGCCGAAGATCGCGGCGCATGATTTTGCTGGTGGCGGTCATGGGCATTTCGTCCAGAAATTCCATATGACGCGGTGCAACGTGCGGTGAGACCCGTTTTTTCACGCTGTCGATTAACTCTTCTTTTAGGGAATCTGTGTAACTTCCTTTTCGAAGCACAATGAACGCCTTGATCGCTTCGCCGCGAATTTCATCTGGTATGCCGATGACGCCTGCAAAAACAACATCTGGGTGCGATTGAAGGCAATTTTCAATCTCTGTCGGGCCAACACGGTAACCCGCCGAAGAAATCACATCGTCGTCCCGAGAGGAGAACCAGAAGAAACCATCTTCATCCATTTCGGCCACATCGCCTGTCATCAGGAAATCGTTCTTGAACTTGGCTGCCGTTTTTTCAGGCTGTTTCCAGTATTCAAGGAACATGCCCGTGTGGGCGCGGTGAATGCCGATTTCGCCAATGGTGCCTGCGGGCACTGGTCGGCCGTTTTCATCGACGATTTCAACATGTGCGCCTGGGTTTGGACGCCCCATGCTGCCCGGTTTTGGGTCAAAGACGCGTACGCAGTTGCCAAGGACAAGGTTACATTCGGTTTGGCCGTAGCCTTCGTTGATGGTTAGGCCAAGGCCAGAGCGTGCCCATTCAAAGGTCCCTGCCCCTAGTGCTTCGCCGCCGCACAGAACGGACCGCAGGGTCGTGGCCCCCGGCGCTGGCACTTGTCGCATGAGTTTTAGGGCGGTTGGTGGCAGGAATGCGGTGCGGATCGAATGTGCATCGAGCAGGTGGTAAACCTTATCGGGATCAAATTTTCCCATGCGATAGGCCACGACAGGCACACCGTAATAGAGGCTCGGCATCATGGTGTTCATCAAACCACCCATCCACGCCCAATCGGCAGGGGTCCATGCCACATCCCCTTCGTGAGGGAAAAGGTTGTAGGCGGTTTCGATGCACGGCAAATGACCGATCAGAACGCGATGGCCGTGCAACGCGCCTTTGGGCGGACCCGTCGTGCCTGAGGTATAGACCAATAGGGCGGGATCATCTGGGGCCGTGTGCTGTGTTTGAAACGTATCTGAAGCGGATTGAAGGTTAGAATGGAAACACCGTGCGGTTTCTATGGCGCCATCAATGCAGAAGATGGTTTGCAAGGCAGGCAGATTGTGCGCGATTTCGAGCACTTTGGGCAGGTTTGCCGCGTCCGTGACAAGGATTTTCGCCTCGGAGTTTTGCAGGCGAAATTCGAGCGCATCTGCACCAAACAGAGTAAACAGCGGCAGAGCAATGCCTGCTGCTTTGTAGGTGCCAAAGTGACAGATCGCTGTTTCAACGGATTGTTGCAGCAAAATGGCACAGCGGTCGCCGCGTTGGAAATTACTGTTGATTAACGTGTTAGCGAATTGATTGGCCAGCGCATTAAGCGATTGGAAGGACACATTTTTCACGCTTCCATCGTCGTTTGGACAGATCAAAGCCGTGCGGTTTGGGTCTTGGCGCGCCCAGCGTTCGACACAGGCGCTGGCGATGTTGAACTGTGCCATTTCAGGCCACTGAAAGTCGCGGCGCATGGCATCCCATGTGTCACGACGGGGTACGAGTGTGTCGGAGAAAGAGGTCATCGGATGAAGACCCGAAGTTCGACAAGTTCGGTGATGGGTACACCCAGCACTTGCATTGCAGCGATAGAGAGTTGTGAGCCTGATCCAGCGGGTTCGCCGTTTGGAAGTAGGATCAAATTGACGGATGCGCCCGTTTTTTCGACTACGGCGCGGCCTTCGACTTTGGTTTTTACAAGTGGCGTAGAGAGCCAAAACCCGTCTTCGTTCAACAAGCCAAGAGAGGCGATTGTAAGGCCTTTGTCCTGTTCTGGGCGCACTGTTGGTTTAGACGCTTTGGCGATTTCAGCTTCTGTTACGTTTGTGGCGGTATCTTCGGTCAGCGGTGCAATAACGGATTGCGATGGTGCGTCTGGCCGTGGTTTTGGGCGGAGGTCCGTTTCTGTTGGCGTTTGTGCCGTAACGTCCGTTGCAGTACGTGACTTGAACAGGCCGCCATTTGGCATGCTGCATGCGCCAAGTGCCATTGTGCAAGCGAGGAGCGCGATGAATGTAATTGATTTGGTCGCCATGCCCTGCCCTTGCACCTGATTATGGGTAAGATACCGCGCCGTTTGGCGCAATTCAACTGCCCGTTATTGGGTAGGAATGGGCTTGCCGAGTGTTTGCGATGGCCCTAGGTTCGCCCCATGACTGATGCACCTCAACTGATCGACCCTTTTGCCCGCGCAATTACCTATTTGCGGGTTTCTGTGACGGACCGCTGCGATTTTCGCTGCGTGTACTGCATGTCCGAGAACATGACCTTTTTGCCAAAGAAAGAGTTATTGAGCTTGGAGGAGTTGGATCGGCTTTGCACCGCGTTTGTGGAACAGGGCGTGCGCAAGTTGCGGATCAC
>CAYWIR010000195.1:0-5496 GCA_964458375.1 uncultured Neptunicoccus sp. | reverse complement strand
TGAGATGCCTTCGCCATACATGATGTCGAATTCCACCTGCTTGAACGGTGGGGCCACTTTGTTTTTCACCACTTTCACGCGGGTCGCGTTGCCCACAACTTCGTCGCGGTCTTTGATCGCGCCAATACGGCGGATATCAAGACGCACGGAAGAATAGAATTTCAACGCATTACCGCCAGATGTGGTTTCAGGCGAACCAAACATCACACCAATTTTCATCCGAATTTGGTTGATGAAGATCACAGTACATTTGGATTTGCTAATAGAACCAGTCAATTTGCGCATGGCTTGGGACATAAGCCGCGCCTGTGCGCCAACTTGGTGATCCCCCATATCGCCTTCCAATTCGGACTTTGGAGTTAGGGCTGCAACAGAATCAACCACAACCATCGAAACCGCACCAGAACGCACCAGCGTATCTGTAATTTCAAGCGCCTGTTCCCCAGCATCTGGTTGGGAAATCAGCAGTTCGTCCAGATCAACGCCCAACTTTTTAGCATAGGTTGGGTCCAGCGCGTGCTCCGCATCCACAAACGCACACACCCCGCCTGATTTCTGCTCTTCTGCAATGGCGTGCAGTGTCAGCGTTGTTTTACCAGAGCTTTCGGGGCCATAAATCTCAATAATGCGGCCTTTTGGAATACCGCCAATGCCAAGCGCAATGTCCAACCCGATAGAACCCGTTGACGTGGCCTCTACATCCATAATGGCATTGTCGCCCAGCTTCATGATGGAGCCTTTGCCGAACTGCCGTTCGATTTGACCGAGCGCAGATTCGAGTGCTTTTTGCTTATCCATTGACTTTCTTTCCGTCATATCGAGTAGGTTCGTCGCCATTGTTTCGTCTCCGTTATTTCACATTGCCAAGGTGTCGGCAATCGCTGCTAAGGTGTTTCGGGTTTCGACCCACTGCACCGTTTTGTTCGCCTCTTGTTCTCCTTCACTGTATGAGAACAAAATGACAACATTTCAAGTAAAATTTTCAATTTAACAATTCGCCATGAAGGTTTAAGAATGGTAAACTACGGTTAATTTGGTGCATTTAGTAAATCGAGATTGCCTAACATGATGGTTTTCCTCAAAGAAAAGCTGGTATTTTTTGCAACACCCAAGACGGCTTCGACTTCAATAGAGCTTGCATTGGGAACAACCTGCGACATTCGAATTTCAAAGGTTCCAAATGCCAAGCACACGCCTTATCGCAAATATCAACGCCTGTTAGAGCCATTTATCATGACGTTAACGGGCGATGAGCCTGACACGGTGGCTGTAATTCGCGAACCTATTGAATGGCTGGGAAGTTGGTATCGCTACCGTTCACGCGATGAATTGCATGGTGCGAAAAACTCCACCGCAGATATCAGTTTCGATCACTTCATTGAAAGCTATCTGTCAGATGATCCAAAACCCTTTGCGCGGATAGGTTCGCAAGCAAAGTTCATGTCGGATAAAGATGGCAACGTTGGTATGAGCCATCTGTTTCGATATGAAGACATCGACGGTTTGGTTCAGTTCATGCAGCGCCGCATTGGCAAACAATTTCAATTGGGCCGCGCCAACCAATCCCCCGTGGTAGAGCTTGAACTCAGCCCGGATTTGCGCTCAGAGCTGAAAAAGGTTCTCGCCCCAGACTATGAGATTTACGACCGCTTGTTGCCGCCAGAAATGGACTAGGCCGCCAATTCTCGCACCACTTCAATCAATTGTTTCAACGAAAACGGCTTTGGCACAAAACATGCATTCGGGATTTCTCCGTATTCGGTCGTAAAACTCTCTTCCGCATAGCCTGAAACAAAGATAACCTTAACATCAGGGCGCGTTTGCTTTGCCTTCACAACCCAGGTTGGGCCATCCATGCCAGGCATCACAACATCTGAAACGATGATATCCACAAACAAATCTGGGTCTGACAGCTTTTCTAACGCCACCTCCGCCGAATCCGCCTCAACAACGCGCACCCCCTGCATTGCGAGCGCACGGGACGCAAAGGTGCGAACGGGTGCCTCATCCTCGACCAGAAGAACCGACAAACCATTAAGCGATTTTTGCGCGCCATGTGTTGCCTTAATTGGCCGCGCGTCCTTTATAACCTTACCGTCATGGGCAGGCAGTAAAATAGTAAATTCCGATCCCTTGCCGACCTCACTGTCGGCGAATATGAACCCACCCGTTTGCTTTACAATGCCATAGGCCATGGACAGGCCCAATCCTGTGCCCTCCCCAACATCCTTGGTCGAAAAGAACGGTTCAAAGATTTTCGAAAGGTTTTGCGGGCTAATGCCAAACCCTGTGTCACCGACTTTGACTGTCACATAATTACCTTTGGGCACAACCACACCGTTTATACGCTTATTGGCATGGAAACTCTGCGTATCACTGCTGATCGTCACTTCGCCCCCGTCTGGCATCGCATCACGCGCGTTGACCACAAGGTTCATAATCACCTGTTCCAACTGCCGCCCATCAACAAATGCAGGTGGTAGGTCCTTTCCGTATTCAGCCACCAATTGAACCTTTTCCCCCAGCAAACGGCTCAGCAGATGGGTCAATTCAGACAGTGTTTCATTCACCGATAAAACTTGTGGTGTCAGCGTTTGTTTCCGCGAAAAGGCCAGCAATTGCCCGACAAGGGCCGCAGCCCGATTGGCGTTTTGATTAATCTGAACCAGATCGGCATGATCCTGATCGCCTTTTTCATGGCGCAACAACAACAGATCACAATACCCAGAAATAGCCGTAAGAAGGTTGTTAAAGTCGTGCGCAACACCACCCGCCAGTTGCCCGATGGCTTGCATCTTTTGACTTTGGACAAATTGCGCCTCTAAGGATTTCAACTCCGTCGCATCTGACAACGTAGCAATCAAACCACCTTGTCCATTGACGGGGGGGG
Organism: uncultured Neptunicoccus sp.; assembly: GCA_964458375.1. GTDB lineage: Bacteria > Pseudomonadota > Alphaproteobacteria > Rhodobacterales > Rhodobacteraceae > Amylibacter. Next base: position 2,606 of record CAYWIR010000195.1, on the reverse strand, counting down.
CCATCAACGACACCTGCAAAATCGCTTCGGTTTTGCTACGTTTCACTTGAACCATTTCAGGCTTGGACACCGTATCATTGTCTTGCGCGGACTTGATCCACGCCGATACGCTGCGCCCCAAACCCTCAACAAGGCTTTCAAAGGAAGGAACCTCGGCGGGTTCCAAACACAGAAAATCACGCGCTGCGGCATTCGTTTGAACTACATGGCCACGGCCATCGATATGAACCATGGCAATGGGCAGTCGATCAAACAGGTTCTGCACCTTTTGCGTAATCTGCTTTTCCGTCATTGGGTCAAGTGTCGGTCCCGCGAGCGATGGTTCTGACTTGGTCGATGCAAAGACCATTGGATCAGTGGATAGCTTATCTAGTATTCGGTTTGTGCTGGTCCATCGACGCACACCAAAAACCACGGCAAAACCCAACAGAAATGCCAAAACACCAAAATGCTGTGATGGTTCAGGCAATGCCCAAATCAAAAACAGGCTTGCGCCAACTATCCAAATAATCGCCGCAGGCATAATAATTTGCGAAATGTTAATCGAACCCATAACACCTCCTTGGGCATTGCGATTAATACTCCACCACAATTTTCGCTCATAGCGACCTAAGCACAATAACTTAACACGTTAAAGTTGCTTTTTAAGAATCGAGCAATAAAACCCATCCCCTGGCGCCCCAATATTCAAGCAATGTTCGGACAACACAGAAAACTCGGGCGACCTTGCACAGAAAGCTGTGATCTGGTCTTGGTTTTCGGATTTCAGGACCGAACACGTGATATAAACAAGGGTGCCACCGCTTTTGACCGTCTTACAGGCAGCGTCCAAAACATTGCTCTGCATAGTTTGAACCTGTTGCAAACTGTCTTCGGTTAAACGCCATTTACCTTCTGGGTTGCGCCGCCAAGACCCCGCTCCAGAACAAGGGGCATCCACCACCACAACATCGTATGCAACAGTAGTTGGTGCATCAGACAGCAGTCGAACCTGCGCCCCTGCCCGCTTTGCACGCTCTTTCAAAGGCGCGAGACGCGCTGCACTGATATCCCACGCATCAAACCGTGCATTTGGATGCTTTGCCGCCATGGCAAGGGTTTTCCCCCCTCCGCCAGCGCAATAATCAAGTACAGATTGCCCTTCAGCCACATCAAACAAGTCGACAATGGACTGCGACGCGGCGTCTTGCAGCTCCAGCAAACCTTGGGCGAACGCCTTTGATCCTGCCACACGGCGCGGGTTCTTTGTGACACGCAGCGCTGTAGGAACCATCGCAACGGTTTCCGTTTCAATCTCTTCTGCCAACAACGCCACCTGCGCCGCTTCGCGTGTGGTCTTTGACAGGTTCACGCGCAAATCCACAGGCGCACGAGAATTCAACGCCGCAATAGTTGGCGATAAGGCCTCTCCAAGATCGTCTTGGAACAGCCTGTAAATCCAATCTGGCAAATTAGCCGCTTCAGCTGGCGATAGCTTTTTGGGAAGGTCCGATTGCCGCGCTTCATCTTCGGACAATGGCGCAGGGGCATAACCCTCCCCGGAAAACACATCCTTCAAGTCAGTGTCTTGTGCCGAACACTGCCCAATCACCACACCGCGCCCGCCAGATACGCCACTTAAGGCCGCATATCCGCGCAAATTACGCAGCCCATCAAAAACGATGTCCCGCACGGCAGCACGATCTTTACTCCCTGCATATCGATTTTTACGTGCCCAGTTGGACAACAGCTTTTCAGCAGGCTCCCCTTCAAGAAACCCGTCTAAAACATCAATCGCGGCAGCGTATCGCGCGGCAGGCGTCACTTAACCAATCCTGTAATTCGGGCTTTCACGGGTGATTTGCACATCATGCACATGGCTTTCTTTCAGCCCAGCCCCAGAAATTTTCACGAACTTACAATTGGTACGCATCTCGTCCACCGTGGCACAGCCCGTATACCCCATGGCAGCACGCAATCCGCCAATCATTTGGTGCAACACGGTGCCAGCTGGGCCTTTATAGGGCACTTGCCCTTCAATGCCTTCAGGAACCAGTTTTTCCGCACTGGCCTCTTTTTGGAAATACCGATCCGCAGAGCCTTGTGCCATGGCGCCAACGGAGCCCATTCCACGGAAAGATTTGAAGGAACGGCCTTGATACAGGATCACTTCGCCGGGTGCTTCGTCTGTCCCACCGAGCATTGAGCCAACCATGGCACAGGATGCACCTGCTGCGATGGCTTTGGCAAAGTCACCTGAATACTTAATGCCACCATCTGCAATGACAGGAATGCCAGATTTCTGGCCCTCTTCCGCACAATCATTGATGGCTGTCAATTGCGGCACACCAACCCCTGCTACGATGCGTGTGGTACAAATGGACCCCGGACCAATGCCAACCTTCACCGCATCAGCACCCGCATCAATCAAGGCGCGGGTCGCCTCGGCGGTGGCAACATTGCCCGCAACAACTTGAACGGAATTGCTCAGCTTTTTAATCCGTGTCACCGCTTCTGCCACACTGGCAGAATGTCCGTGCGCGGTGTCGATTACCAACAAGTCGACGCCAGCTTCGATCAACTGCTCTGACCGTTCAAATCCGTTGTCACCAACCGTCGACGCAGCA
>CAYWIR010000194.1:0-5516 GCA_964458375.1 uncultured Neptunicoccus sp. | reverse complement strand
TCGCGCGTGATACCGGCGTTGTTGACCAGCACGTCCACTGGGCCGAGGTCTGCTTCGACCGCGGCGATGCCTTCAACGCAGCTGTCGTAATCGGCCACGTCCCATTTGTAGGTTTTGATGCCTGTTTCTGCTGTGAATTTTGCAGCGGCTTCGTCATTGCCTGCATAGGATGCGGCGACGGAATAGCCTTCTTCTTTCAATTTCATTGCGATGGCCGCGCCGATGCCGCGGGACCCACCAGTTACAAGTGCAACTCTTGCCATAGTAATAACTCCTTAAACTCTCTGGATGTTTGAAATGCCCCACCTATGGGGTGGGGCGTATTTGATTAGGGGCGCTCAATGCACATTGCGACGCCCATGCCGCCACCGATGCAAAGTGTGGCCAGACCTTTTTTCGCGTCGCGACGCTGCATCTCAAATAACAGGGTGTTTAGGATACGTGCGCCAGATGCACCGATTGGGTGGCCGATGGCGATTGCGCCGCCGTTCACGTTTACGATGGCTGGGTCCCAGCCCATATCTTTGTTCACGGCGCAGGCTTGTGCGGCGAAAGCCTCGTTTGCTTCGACCAGATCAAGGTCGCCAACGGACCAACCTGCTTTGTCGAGCGCCTTGCGAGACGCATAGATTGGGCCAACGCCCATGATGGATGGATCAAGGCCCGCGGTCGCATAAGATGCGATACGTGCGAGCGGCTCGATGCCACGCTTTTCAGCTTCATCCGCAGACATCAGCAGTGCGGCGGCGGCGCCGTCGTTCAAGCCAGATGCGTTGGCGGCGGTCACGGAACCGTCTTTGGCAAACGCTGGGCGCAATTTCTGCATGGCGTCCATTGTCGCGCCGTGGCGGATGTATTCGTCTTGATCGACGATGATATCGCCCTTGCGCGTTTTCACAGTGAAGGCAGCGATTTCGTCGTTGAATTTACCAGCTTTTTGAGCGGCTTCGGCTTTGTTCTGGGAGCCGACGGCGAATTCGTCTTGCATGTCACGAGAGATTTGCCATTTGGCGGCCACGTTTTCGGCTGTTGTGCCCATGTGGTAGTTGTTGAATGCGTCCCAGAGGCCATCTGTGATCATGGAATCTGTGAGGTTCATGTTGCCCATTTTCTGACCTGGACGCATGTTCGCGACGTGCGGGGACAGGGACATGCTTTCTTGGCCGCCAGCGACCACGATGCCTGCGTCACCCAATTGGATGTGTTGCGCGGCAAGCGCCACTGCGCGAAGGCCAGACCCACATACTTGGTTGATGCTCCATGCGGCGGCTTCTTGGGGAAGGCCAGCGTTTATGTGTGCTTGGCGAGCTGGGTTTTGGCCTTGGCCTGCGGTCAGAACCTGACCCAAAATTGTTTCGGAAACATCTGCTGCATCAACGCCAGCGCGATCTAGCACAGCTTTGATTGTTGAAGCGCCGAGGTCGTGTGCAGGGGTATTGGCGAAGCTGCCAAGAAATGAACCGACGGCAGTACGAGCGGCGGATGCGATAACAACATTGGTCATGGTCATGTCCTTCTTTAGAAGGCGCGTGCTGCTGAACCTTGAACCCAGAACAATCAGCAGCGACACGCGGTTAGGTCCGATGGGTTATCGGACGTATTAACCATGCTGCAACGCAGCGCAAGGGCTATTGTGACGCATTTACCGTACGTCTTGCCAATTATTGCGAAGAATATGATCTTTTTGACATTTAGTTACACAAATTGGGTGAATATTGGTTTAAATGTACCCTTCCAATGTTGTTTCATCCTCTTTCCAGATTGGAACAGTCTCTGGTCGGCCAAAGAGGTAGCCTTGTAAGCAGTCGATTCCTGCTTCCTGCAAAAAGGTTAATTCTTCCTTTCTTTCCACGCACTCCGCGACCGTAAACATATCAAATTGCTGCGCGATGGATATGAGGGCGGCGGTTAAGACCTGGCTGTCGGCGTCTTTGTCGATATTGCGAATAAACTGTCCGTCAATTTTAACGATATCGAATTGAAAGTCCTTAAAGAAGCGGAACGCTGTGTAGCCCGCGCCAAAGTCATCTAAGGCAAAAGAGATGCCGCGGCGGTGCAAATCTGCCATGAACACATTGACGATGTCGGGCATCAACATTGCGGAACTTTCAGTGATTTCAAGGATTAAGCGTTCTGCAATGGTCGGGTCGAGCACGAGGCCGTGGTTTAACGTATCCATCCAACGCGGGTAGCCAACAGAGCGGGCAGACATATTGATGGCCAGACGAAGGCTCGGTTCTTCGGCAAGGGCGACGAGACCCAGTTCCAATGCAAGACAATCAAGGATGCGCCCGAGTTCCATGGTTTCGACCGTTTCGATGAAGTCCTTAGCTGGAATGATCTGTCTGCGGTCATCCAGAACACGAATAAGCCCTTCGTAATAGGCGGGGCGTGTTGGGTTTTTGCTGTGGACAATGGGTTGATATGCAAGAAGAATATTCTTGCGATCAATAGCGGAGCGCACCATTTCAATGATGCGACTGGTTTCTGATCCTTCATCACGACGGCGGGAGAGGGAGAGAGGTTCGTTCAGGTCATTTCCGTCCATGTATGTCACGCTGCAATCCCTTTCGAATCGTGTGCTGCTGACGTCATAGTCGGGGTAACACCCCTAATGGGAAGTTAAGGTTCCCATTTTGTTCTAATTTGTGGTACACTTGAATAAAGTTATCAAAGCACTGAAAGTAAAAGACTATTATGGATTCTTCGCGATGTGACTGGTGCGGTTCTCTACCAATTTATGTAAATTATCATGATGAAGAGTGGGGTGTTCCTGAATACGACAGCCGTGCCTTGTGGGAGAAGTTGGTGCTCGACGGGTTTCAGGCAGGGTTGAGTTGGTTGACGATTCTGAAGAAACGGGATGCGTTTCGAGAGGCTTTTGCGGGGTTTGACCCTGAAAAAGTAGCGGCGTTTAGCGAAAATGACGTGCAGCGATTGCTGGGGGATGCGGGAATTATTCGGCATCGTGGTAAGATTGAAGCGGCAATTACAGGGGCGCAGGCGTGGATAAACCTTGAGGAAAAACAAGGGTTTGATCAATTCATGTGGGATTATGTTGGGGGCACGCCGCTGGTCAATCGGTGTGAACATCAGGCAGATGTGCCCACGTCGTCAGACTTGTCTGCGCGGATTTCAAAGGATCTGAAAAAGGCAGGGTTTAAGTTCTGTGGACCGACGATTGTTTATGCGTGGATGGAGGCGACAGGGTTGATTAACAACCATTTGGTGACCTGCCATCGGCATGAAGAGGTGAAGCGTTTGGCGCGATAGCGGGTTGTATTAACCTTTGGACCGCACGGTCAAAATTCAAAAAAAGCAAACTACCCAGAAACATGGAAACCCTAGGTATGGGTACCGTGTTGCAAGTGTTGCGTTAACCTTTGGAGCTTTTTCACGCAACGGGGGGCGATTTGGCAAGTTTTTGCCAGATGCTAGGAATCGTTTGACATATCCGAGTAAAATAGTCAGATTAAAAGAATAGCCACCCATTGCGTTCGGGAAGCCGTCACAGACAGATGGAGATTTCGAATGAAACAAGCACGGCAAACCCCACGGATATCGGCAGATCGCGTTAAAGTATCTGAAGCGTGTCACACGTTGGCAGCGCAATTTAATGCGGTGATGCCGTTGCAGGTTTGGTCATTGGAGTGGCTGTTTGATTATTACGACATTCAACAAAGGACAGACACATGACGTATCAGACAGCACAGCAATTGTTTGAAGGGTCGCCGTCAGTAGACGGACTTGGACCCGTATATTTAGCTAAACAGCTGACGGATGATGGGAACTTGGCCCAGATCGCACACAACGGCCAGATGTACACGCTGCGGATCACCCGCAACGGCAAACTGATCCTGACAAAATGAGTGGTCCGTCTGGACCGCGTGGCGGTGCACCTGTCGGTTTCTTGAGTGAATTGCCGCAAGTGGAGGCGGTTTCGGTTTGTTTTCTGCGGTTGTGGAATGACTCGGCTGAAACGCGACATCAGGCGGATGTGGACCTGCATGACTTGTTGGGGCCACGGCATGGGCCTGTGGCTGTCGATAGTTTGCGCCAGATGTGTGATCTGTTTTCCCGCTTTGCCCGTCGGCCCGTGATGCGGCATCAATCAGGATGCAGTTGTTTGGGGGCAGATGAGGCGTGTTTTGCGAATTTGGTGTCCGAAGCGGCGACGGGACAGCGGGAAGATGCGTTGCTGTTTGCCATGTTGATGGTTCGCGTGGATTTCGCCCCTGCGCTGGTTGGACTGGCGCAGCAGTTTGGGCTGGCATTGCAGATGTTGTCGCGCCCCGCCCAAAACGTGGATCAGGGGCATCGTGTGCCAGCTGGCTCTACGGTTCACTGAGTTCAAACTGGGGTTGCGATGCGCTTGGGGTGTTCTGTCCAAGCGCATGTTGCTTAGTGTTTGATGAACTTCGCGCCGCCTGTGCCGTTTTTGCGGGCGAGTTCTGCTTGTGAGGCGTCGATCAAGGCATCAAGCGAATTGGTTCTAGATGAGCCGCGATTGATGCGTGGGCCACCCAATGCAGATGTGAAGGAGATGTTGCCAAGGTTGAATTTGGCGGATTCCCATTTTGCGCCACTGGACGCAAAGGTGCTGCGGTTTGAGAAGTTGAGCATATCTGGAACACCCGGAATGCTATAGCCTGCGGCCGCGGCGATGGTGCCGCCAATCAATAGTTGCTTAATCATGAACAATACCTCGAAAATTGTTATATTGTCCCTATTTCCGAAACAATGTGGCGAGCATTTGTCAAAATTTTGGCAATTGCGTCATAATTCTGACGAAAGCGATAATCTGTCAAGAAATGTGCTAAATTTCACCGCAGTATGGCGGTGAAATAGGGTCACAATCGGCGTAGGCCGACGCGGTTTATGAGGTGATCTTCGCCTTTGCGCAGAATCAGATCGGCACGGGCGCGGGTTGGACGAATGTTCTGGGACAGGTTCACTGCGTTGATGGTGTCCCACAGTTCGGTTGCGCGATCAGTGGCTTGGGTATCCGTAAGATTGGCCCAGCGGTTGAAGTGAGAGTTGGGGTCGCGGAAAGCGGTTTCGCGCAAGGCAAGGAAGCGTTCGATGTACCAAGATTTAATGTGGCTTTCGTAGGCATCCACATAGATTTTGAAATCGAAGTGGTCCGATGCCAGCGGCGTTGGCGTGTCAGAGGCATCTGCCGCGCGTGATTGCAGTACGTTCAACCCTTCGAAGATGAGCACATCTGGTTGCGAGATAGTAATACTGGCGTCTGGGTCCACATCGTATTTTAGGTGCGAATAGACGGGCGCGGTAACCTTCGGATTGCCTGATTTCACATCCGACAAAAATTGCAGCATGGATTGGCGATCATAGCTTTCGGGGAAGCCTTTGCGGTGCATGATGCCACGCCGTTCCAGTTCGGCATTGGGGTAAAGCCAGCCATCAGTGGTGACGAGATCCACGCGGGGTGCGTTGGGCCAGCGGCGAATGAGTTCTTGGATCAGGCGGGCTGTGGTGGACTTTCCGACTGCGAC
>CAYWIR010000193.1:0-5549 GCA_964458375.1 uncultured Neptunicoccus sp. | reverse complement strand
GAGCAACAGTTTTTGGCACAGGGCCTGATCGAAGAAGGGCAGTCCCTTTACGATCCTGAAAGCACAACGTTGGTGCATCATGTGAACAACGCCCTGCGTGCCCATAAGATGTTTACCCGCGAAAAAGATTATATCGTGAAAAACGGTCAGGTCATGCTGATCGACGAATTTACTGGCCGTATGATGGATGGCCGCCGGTTGTCAGATGGCCTGCACCAAGCGATTGAAGCAAAAGAAAACGTTGAGATTAAGCCTGAAAACGTGACGCTGGCCTCTGTGACGTTCCAGAACTATTTCCGCCTGTATGATAAACTGGCGGGCATGACAGGTACGGCGCAGACAGAAGCAGAAGAATTCAAAGAGATTTACGGTTTGGGCGTGATTGAAGTGCCAACAAACAAACCTATTGCGCGGATCGACGAACACGATGCGATTTATCGCACGGCCAAGGAAAAATACACGGCCATCGTAGAGGAGATCGCAAAGGCGTATCTGAAGGGGCAGCCAACGTTGGTTGGGACCACTTCGATCGAAAAATCAGAGTATCTGTCCGCGCTGATGAAAGATCAGGGTTTGCTGAAGTCCATTTCTGAAAATCTGCGCGCCCGTGCGGCGGATATGAAGAAAGAAGAGAACCAGCAGAAATATTCTGATTGGGCTGATGGGATTGCGGAACTTGCATCACGACCTGATGGCATTCCACATAACGTTTTGAACGCTCGATTCCACGAACAAGAAGCGGGCATTGTTGCAAACGCTGGTAAACCCGGCGCAGTGACCATCGCGACAAACATGGCGGGCCGCGGGACCGATATTCAGTTGGGTGGCAACGTGGATATGCAAGTGTTGGAAGCGATTGAAGTTGCTGGCGAAGATGCCGATCCAGCTGCCATTCGTGAAGAGATCACAGCAACCGTTGCAGCAGATAAACAAAAAGCGCTGGATGCAGGTGGTTTGTTCGTTCTGGCAACAGAACGGCACGAAAGCCGCCGCATTGATAACCAGTTGCGAGGCCGTTCTGGGCGACAGGGCGATCCAGGAAAATCCAGCTTTTTCCTAAGCTTGGAAGACGATCTTATGCGAATTTTCGGGTCTGAACGGCTCGATAAAGTGCTGAGCACGCTGGGGATGTCCGAAGGTGAGGCGATCATTCATCCGTGGGTGAACAAGTCCCTTGAAAAGGCGCAGGCCAAGGTCGAAGGGCGCAACTTTGACATCCGCAAACAGTTGTTGAAATTCGATGATGTGATGAACGACCAGCGCAAGGTAATCTTTGGGCAGCGTTTCGAAATCATGGAAGATGATGACCATTCCGAGACCATCAGAGACATGCGCGACGAAGTGATCGAGGATTTGGTGACCGAACACATTCCACCCAAGAGCTATCCCGATCAGTGGGATATCGAAGGGCTGTATGGCAAGGTGATTGAACATGTTGGTGTGGATTTGCCGATCATAGAATGGGCAAATGAAGAAGGCATCGACGACGAGGACCTGAAAGAGCGGATTTCAAAAGGAGCGGATGAGTTCATGGCCCGTAAGGTTGTGGATTTCGGCGCAGAGCAGTTCCGCAGTGTTGAAAAGCAGGTGTTGTTGCAAACGATCGACAAAAACTGGCGTGAGCATTTGGTTACGTTGGAGCACTTGCGGTCTGTTGTTGGTTTCCGTGGTTACGCAAACCGCGATCCGTTGAATGAGTATAAGACGGAATCGTTTGAGCTGTTCCAAGGGATGCTTGATGGGCTTCGCACAGAAGTCACAGGCCAGTTGGGCCATGTGCGCATTCTGACAGAAGAAGAGCGCCAAGAAATCTTGGCGCAAATGCAAGCCGATGCCGCCGCTGAACAGAACGCGGAATCAATGGGCGTCCCTGACGTTAATGGCCCAGGCCGTGTTGCGGGCTTTGTTGAAGACGATCCATCCACATGGGGCAACCCTGGTCGGAACGCTTTGTGTCCATGCGGAAGTGGGAAAAAGTTCAAACAGTGTCACGGAAAGCTGTAATTTAGACAATTTGTGGCGGGACATTGTCATAATGCCCCGTCACACCGCTGAATCCGGCCTATGGCCCAATTTCCGCCAAAATACGAAACCTTGCGTGTTTTCGCATTGGCACAAAAAGGTCCGCAAAGGACCCATTTGACCGCCCAATACCGCCCAGATTGATCGCTAATTTTAGATAAGTTCAAAACTTATCGAGGCGATCATGCAAATCAACGACAGATTTATGACAGTGGTAACGGGGGCTGTTTTGGCCATCGGCGGCGCGGCCGTGAGCCTGTTTCTGGAAGAAGAAACGACGGACGTAGCGCCGCAACCCGTTGTTGTAGCCAGCCTGTCTGTGCCGAGCATTCCAGACGCCAATGTTTTGCTTTCCACCAAACCCGTAGCAGAGCCTGTGAAAGCAGATGTCCCTGCGATGCCTGTGGTTCCTGAAATGGATCAAACCGCAATTTCCGGCCTTGAGCGGGGATTGGTGTTTGCAGCGGTTGAGCCTGCGAAACGGGTTGAAGAGGCAGAGACCGGTGCTGATCTGGCTGAGGTCGCGGTTTTAGACGATGCCCCACAGATTGCCATGCCGTTGGATTTTTCCGATATCGTTTTGACCCGCACACCTGCTTTTATGGAAACACCAGACCTGCCGCAGATTGCGACTGGTTTGCCAGAGATGACCTTTGACATTGCCGATTTGATTGAAATTCCTGCAACCAAAGAGCTTAGCTGCGCATTGGATGTGCGGGTGACGCCGATTTTTGGTGCGCGCGTTGCGTTGAAGCTGAACGCGCCTTGCCATCCTGATGTGACCGTGACGATCAAGCATGCGGGTTTGCAGTTCAAAGAGCGTTTGACACCTGAAGGAACGCTAGAGCTGAAGATCCCAGCTTTCGAAGAATATTCGCGTTTCGACATTGAGCTGTCAGATGGCACAACATCCACAGTCGGCGCATACATCGCAGGGCTGTCCGCTTTGGAGCGTGTTGGTATAGCGTGGAACGGTGCGAATGACACGTTTTTACATGCATTGCAGAACGGTGCAAAAATCGGTGATCGCGATCATGTTTGGCGTGTGGCCCCAAGCAGCTTTGCCAAGTCCCGTATGAATGGGGGCGGGTACATGATGGTTTTGGGTGATCCCACATTGGAAAACGCACAATTGGCACAGGTTTACACTTTGCCAAGCCGCCCGCGTAAACGTGCGCAGATTGTTGAACTGCAAATCGAAACGTTTCGCGCTGAAACTGCGTGTGGCGCAGACATGGGGCTGCGTGTTGCAAGCCACCGCAAAAACAGTGGCGCGGGACAAAGCGCGCTGGCGGTGCAGTTGCCCGCCTGTGATGCGTCTGATTCCAGTCTGGTGTTGAAAAGCGCGCTGAAAGACATGAAAGTGGCCCGCAAGTAACAAAGGGGCATTTCATGGGATATTTCGACCTGCGTACGGCACTATTGGCTGTTGTTTTGACGCTTGGCGCTGGCCAAGGCACGGCGCAAAACATCGTTCTATCAGCCAAGGACGGAGACCAAACGGTTTCTGGCACGCTCATCGCGTTTGATGGCGAATTTTACAGTGTTGAGACAGAGTTTGGACCCGTAACCGTGGATGCCCGCACTGTAACCTGTGACGGCGCGGATTGCCCCGATATTGCCAGTGGTGTTGCGCGCTTTAACGTGATGGGAGATGTGGGCGTAACCCTGCCCTTGATCGAGGCCTTCGCTGTGTTTCAGGGCGGCGAAATGACCGTTTCAGGCGAGGCGGAAAAACGTGCGACGTTGAGCATGGACTCTGGAGAGCCGTTGGCCGAGATTTCCGTAATGGCTGGATCGCCTGATGGGCTGCGGGACGGTTCGGATTCTGTTTGGTTTACCACCGAAGCGGCCCCTGATCCGTCGCGGGCGCAAGTGATTGGGCTCGATTCCGTTGTGATTGCCACGTCTGATGTGAACCCTGTGTCTGCGATTACACTGGCAGACATGCGCCGTGTTTTGCGCGGAGACATCACCAATTGGGTGCAGTTGGGTGGTGGCGATACGGTTATTAACCTGCATTTCGCCGAGGGCGATGCTGGGTTTCAGGCGCAGGTGGCTGCGTTGGATTTGCAAGTTTCTGATGAAGTGACTGTGATCAATCACGCACGTATGCAGGATTTAGCGGATGCGGTCGCAAATGATCCCTTTGGGTTGGCCCTGGCGCCCTATTCTAAATTGCGGACCGCCCGTGCCATGGGATTGCGGGGTACCTGTGGAATGCACAATCAGGCAGAGGTTTTTGCAATGCAGGCGGGGTCCTATCCCATGACTTATGCGTTGTCCGTCTCTACGCCGATTGATCCGTTGCCTTTGGTGGCGCGGGAGTTTTTGGAATTTCTTGAGACCGAACAAGCGCAAGCTGTGATTGCTGATTTAGGTTTTGCAGACTTGGGGATTGGGGCGCGGGGCCTTAATCAGCAGGGGCAGAGATTGGCCAATTCGATGATGATCATCGGCAAAGAGGTGCCGCTTGCAGATGTGCGAGAGATGACAGCGATAATGTCAGGGGCTGAATTACTGTCCACAACGTTTCGGTTTCAGACGGGATCGACGCGATTGGATGGGCCATCAAAGGAAAACGCGGAGGCGTTGGTCACGGATCTGATCCTTGGGAATTATGCAGATAAGGTGATGTATCTGATGGGATTCTCAGATGGGGACGGACGTGCGCGGCAGAACAAAGCCTTGTCACGAGAGCGCGCCGAAGCGGTGCGGGATGCTTTGGTAAAGGCCGCGCCAGAAGGCGCGTTGGAGGACGTGGCGTTTGAAATTGTCGGGTACGGCGAAGCGTCACCGCTCGTTTGCGAAGACACGGCCCAAGACGCGGCGATTAATCGACGGGTTGAGGTTTGGGTGAAGGATTTTGTGCCCAGCGCAGACGCCGCCGAATAATCAAAGCAGGCCCATGGCGCGAAAACTGGTGTCCGTTTCAGCGCCGATGATAACATGGTCATGCAACGTAACACCAATGGCGTTGATTGCGTGTTCGACAAGGGTGGTCATGTCGATATCCGCTTGGCTGGGTTCTGGGTTTCCGCTGGGATGATTGTGAACAAGAATCATAGCGCTGGCGTTCAGTTCGAGGGCGCGTTTTGCGACTTCACGCGGGTAGACGGGGACGTGATCGACCGTGCCTTGTTGTTGTTCTTCGTCTGCGATGAGAACGTTCTTTTTGTCGAGGAACAGAATGCGGAATTGTTCAGTTTCACGGTGGGCCATGGCGGTTTTGCAATATGTCATTAGGGCTGTCCAACTGGACAGAACATCCGTGTGGAGCACCTTGGCTTGCGCAAGGGAGTGGGCCGCTGCCTCAACTATCTTTAGTTCTTGGATCACAGCATCACCGACACCTTGAACCTCTGCCAACAGGCTGGGGCGGGCAGACACGACGCGGTTGAAATCGCCAAAGCGGCCCAACAGACGTTTGGCGAGCGGTTTCACATCGCGGCGTGGAATGGCGCGAAACAAAACGAGTTCAAGGAGTTCGTAATCGTTGAGACCTGACGGGCCAGCCCGCATGAAAC
>CAYWIR010000192.1:0-5556 GCA_964458375.1 uncultured Neptunicoccus sp. | reverse complement strand
ATGAAGATATCGTGACCCATTCTGACGCTTGGTATGCCGAGCACAATGTCATGACCTACTTCGGCGAGGCTGTGACCGCCATCGACCAGCTGGCGAAAACGGTGTCATGTGCATCGCACACTGTCCCATATGACAAGTTGGTGATCGCCACAGGGTCCGCGCCCTTTATCATCCCTGTGCCGGGCAAGGATTTGCCAGGTGTCTTGGCGTACCGTGACTTGGACGATGTTAACAAAATGCTTACTGCCTGCGAAAAGGTCAAAGCCAAAGCTGTTGTGATTGGCGGCGGTTTGTTGGGGTTGGAAGCCGCGGCGGGTTTGAAAGAGCAAGGCATGGATGTCACCGTGTTGCACATCATGCCCCACCTGATGGAACGCCAGCTTGACCCAGCTGCGAGCCATCTGCTGCGCCGTGAACTTGAACGCCGCGATATCAAAATCCACACAGAAGGCTTTACCAAAGCTATTCTTGGCGAAGATCATGTAGAAGCGGTTTTACTGGAAGACGGCACGGTCTATGAGGCGGATATCGTTGTTATGTCCGCAGGTATTCGCCCTGAAACGCGGCTTGCCACGGATTTAGGCCTGCATGTGGAACGTGGCATTGTGGTGAATGACGCCATGCAGACGAATGCGCCAGATATTTATGCGGTGGGCGAATGTATCGAACACCGTGAACAGCTTTATGGGCTTGTGGCACCGCTTTATGACCAAGCCAAAGTTTTGGCCAAGACCCTGTTGGGCGAAGACGCCGCGTTTGAACCTGTTGAGATATCGACCAAGCTGAAAGTCACTGGCTGTGATCTCTTTTCCGCAGGTGACTTTGCAGATGGGGATGATCGCGAAGAAATCGTGTTCCGCGATGCGGTGCGTGGGGTCTATAAACGTTTGATCCTGCAAGACGATGTGATCATCGGCGCGGTGATGTATGGCGACACGGCGGATGGTGGTTGGTTCTTGCAAAAGATCAAATCAGGCGAAGATATCAGCGACATCCGTGATACGCTTATTTTTGGACCAAACTTTGCGGGGGGCACCCCCATGGACCCGTTGGCAGCCGTTGCAGCCTTGCCGCTTGATGCGGAAATCTGTGGCTGCAACGGCGTTTCCAAAGGCGATATCGTAGCGGCCATTGAAGGCGGTGCAGATGGGCTTGATGCGGTCAAAGCACTGACCAAAGCGTCCACATCTTGCGGCACGTGTGCGGGGCTTACGGCCCAAGTGGTGCAAATAAGCATGGGCGATGATTTCGTGCTGCCGCAAGCGGACAACATGTGCAAATGCACGGATTTGAGCCATGACGATGTGCGCAAACTGATTGTGTCCAAAGGCATCAAAACCATTCCCGAAGCCATGCAAGAGTTGCAATGGAAAACATCCTGCGGGTGCCCGACCTGCCGCCCAGCGTTGAACTATTACATGGTTTGCGCATGGCCCGGTGAATATGTGGACGATGGGCAAAGTCGGTACATCAACGAACGGGTTCATGCCAACATTCAAAAAGACGGCACCTATTCTGTTGTGCCGCGCATGTGGGGCGGGATCACCACGCCTGACGAGTTGCGGGCGATTGCCGATGCAGCGGATAAATACAATGTGCCAACCGTCAAAGTGACAGGTGGGCAGCGGATTGATCTGCTTGGCATCGAAAAAGAAGATTTGCCCGGCATTTGGGGTGATCTGAACGCCGCTGGTATGGTGTCGGGTCAAGCCTATGCCAAAGGGTTGCGCACGGTGAAAACCTGTGTGGGCTCCGATCACTGTCGATTTGGGACGCAGGACAGCACAGGTCTCGGCATTAAGCTGGAGCGCAAAATGTGGGGCGCTTGGTCACCGCACAAATTCAAGATGGCTGTTTCAGGGTGTCCGCGCAATTGTGCAGAAGCCACCTGCAAAGACCTTGGCATTGTGTGTGTTGATTCAGGGTATCAAATCCTTGTTGGTGGGGCCGCTGGCATGGATGTGCGCGAAACAGAAATGTTGGCGCAAGTGACCACCGAAGAGGATGCGATCGAGCTGTCCAGTGCGTTTTACCAGCTTTACCGTGAAGGGGCGCAGTACCTGCATCGGCCCTACAAATGGATCGCTAAGGTCGGCTTGGACTGGATCAAGGAGCAATGCGTCGAAGATTTGGAAAACCGAAAGGCCTTGGCAGATCGGTTTTATTTCAGCCAACAGTTTTACCAGGTTGATCCGTGGGAAGAGCGTGCATCAAAAGGCAAGGATGCACATGAATACACGCCGCTTGCCGACTTTACAAAGGTGGCCGCAGAATGAGCGATTTCATTGACATAGGTGCAGTTGAAGATATCCCCCTGCGTGCCGCCCGCGTGGTGAAAACCGCAAACGGCTGTATCGCCATTTTCCGAACGGCAGCGAATAAAATCTATGCGATTGATGATAAATGTCCCCACAAGGGGGGGCCTTTGTCGAATGGGATTCAGCACGCTGAAGCGATCACATGTCCGCTGCACAATTGGGTGTTTGATCTCAACTCTGGCCAAGCGCAGGGTATGGATGAAGGCGCGGTTCAAACCTATGAAACGCGGGTCGAAGATGGCCGTATCTTGCTGGACCGAGCCGCGATTTATGCTGACATGGCAGCCGAATGACAGCGGTAAAAACCACCTGTGCATACTGCGGCGTTGGTTGCGGTGTTATCGCATCCCCTGATGGGCAAGGCGGTGCCAAAATAACGGGCGACGCAGATCATCCCGCGAATTTTGGCAAGCTCTGCCTTAAGGGTGCGAGCCTTGGTGAAACCTTGTCCATGAGGGGCCGTTTGCTGGAGCCGAAAATCGGCGGTCGTTCTGCGGATTGGGACACTGCGACAGATTTGGTTGCGCAAAAATTCAAAGCGGCAATTGACGAACATGGGCCTGATAGCGTGGCGTTTTATGTGTCGGGCCAATTGCTGACCGAAGATTATTATGTGGCCAACAAGCTGATGAAAGGTTTCATCGGGTCGGCCAATATCGACACAAATTCGCGCTTGTGCATGGCGTCCTCTGTTGTGGGCCACAAACGCGCCTTTGGTACAGATACGGTGCCTGGGAACTATGAAGATTTGGATCAAGCGGACTTAATCGTTCTCGTCGGTTCAAACCTTGCGTGGTGCCACCCTGTCCTGCATCAGCGCATTATGGCCGCGAAAGACGCACGCGGCACGAAGATCATTAATGTTGATCCAAGGCATACGGCGACGTCTGATTTGGCTGATCTGCATCTTGGTATTCGATCAGGTGGGGATGTGGCCCTGTTCAACGGATTGCTGGCCGCGATTGCGGATGCAGGTGCTATGAATGACGATTATGTCGGTGCCCATGTTAATGGATTTGATGCGGCACTTGATGCAGCGCGCGCCTTGTCCCGTGCCGAAGTATCGGAAAAAACAGGTTTAACGTGCGATCAATTGGACGCCTTCTATGCCCAATGGATCGGCACCAAGCGGGTTGTCACAATTTATTCGCAAGGGGTGAACCAAGCCTCTGATGGGTCGGACAAAGTAAACGCGATCCTGAATTGCCATTTGGCCACGGGGCGCATTGGCACAGAGGGATGTGGTCCGTTTTCTGTTACGGGGCAACCAAATGCAATGGGCGGGCGTGAAGTGGGTGGTTTGGCCAACATGCTGGCCGCACATTTGGACATAGAAAACCAAAATCACCGCGATGCGGTTGCCGCCTTTTGGGATGCGCCCACTTTGCCAACGGCCCAAGGCCTGAAAGCAGTGGATCTGTTTGACGCCTGCGCAGAGGGCAAAATCAAGGCGCTTTGGGTTATGTGCACCAATCCCGCCGTTAGTATGCCACGTGCAAATGATGTGGCCGCGGCGATTGGGAATGTGGATTTTGTGGTCGTATCCGATATCATTGCCGACACCGACACAACGCGGCTGGCGGATGTTGTTCTGCCTGCAACGGGTTGGGGTGAGAAAGACGGCACAGTTACCAATTCTGAACGCCGAATTTCACGTCAGCGGGCGTTTCTGCCTGCACCCGCGCAAGCCAAACACGACTGGCAGATCATCTGTGATGTGGCCGCCAAAATGGGGTTTGCTGAAGCGTTCGATTTCACCTCTCCAGCCGAGGTCTTCGCCGAATGGGCCGCCATGACCGCCCTGTCCACAAACGCGCAAAAGGATTTGGATTTGTCTGGGTTGGCAGAGCTGTCCCCTGCACAATACGATGCGTTGGCTCCTGTGCAGTGGCCCATAACACCCAAGGGCAGCACGGAGCGCTTTTTCGCAGAGGGTGGGTTTTTCACAGAGGATCGCAAAGCTCGCATGGTGCCGATTGCATCAAAAGACAGCGTGAATGTGACCAGCGCCGACTATCCGCTGACCTTGAACACGGGGCGTGTGCGCGATCATTGGCACACTATGACGCGCAGCGCGAAGTCCCAGAAGCTCAGCGCGCATATCGCGGAACCTTATCTTGAAATTCATCCAAGTGATGCTGCTGCCTTGGAAATCGAGGCCGCAACGCTCGTGCATGTTGACAGCCCGCATGGCAGCGCGACCCTGCGAGCCTTGATCACCAAACGTGTGCAGAAAGGCCAAGTGTTTGCGCCCATTCATTGGACGTCGCTTTGGGCGGCAGATGGGCGGATTGATACGCTGGTCCCTTCGGTTTGTGATCCCTTTTCAGGACAGCCCGAATTGAAACGCGCGGCTGTCAGGGTCAGCCCTTTTGGGGCCAGTTGCTATGGGTTTGCTGTCAGCACGGCCGAACCAACACCCACATCGCAATACTGGGCCAAGGCCGAAACCAAAGGGGGCTGGCGCATGGAGCTGGCCTGCGCTGCAACGCCACTGGATTTTGAGGCCTTTGCCCGTGATCAGTTGAATGAACCAGATGCGCAAGCCGTGGTGTATTCAGATGCCAAACGCGGCCAATCGCGCGTGGCCTTTGTGAAAGAAGGCGTCGTTGTGGCTGCCATGTTCATGGCCCCTACCCCCGTGCAGCTGTCACGCCAATCCGTGGTGGATCAATTCGATGCCACAGCCGATCCGACGATCCTTGCAGGTGTATCAGGTGCGCAGGGCATGGACCCAGGCCCGACGATTTGTTCTTGTTTTAATGTCGGTGTGAACACGCTTGTCGAAGCGATTGAAACTGGCGAAGCGGTCACGTTGGATCAGCTCGGCGGGGTGTTGCAAGCGGGCACAAATTGTGGCTCTTGCCGTCCTGAGCTGGCCAATCTGTTGACCTTGCACAGCAGCAAGATTGCGGCGCAATGACTGACTTTTCGACATATGTGTATGCGATGGGTCGTGGGCCATCGAAGGGGCGCAATCTGACACAGGCAGAAGCCTGTGATGCGATGGGGCAAATCCTTGCTGGCACGGCGGACCCACACGCGGTTGGGGCGCTTTTGATGCTGATGCGCTATCGAGGTGAAACGCCTGCGGAAATTGCTGGGTTTGTTCAAGCCTTAAAAGCGCGTCTTACTGGGTGGGGCGACCTTCAGACCACCGTGGATTGGCCAAGTTATGCCGCTGGGCGCACGCGGGGGCTGCCTTGGTTCTTGCTTGCCGCAAAACTGGTGGCGCAGG
>CAYWIR010000191.1:0-5585 GCA_964458375.1 uncultured Neptunicoccus sp. | reverse complement strand
ATCGCCTGATTGATCCCCCAGCCAGAAGCAATCGTGACCCAGTCCCATAGGCCATGGCCTTGAATGCCAGGATGATACCAAAGCGACCCCGCTTTTGGATCATGGGTTTCCTTCAGCAGTTTATAGAGCAGCCCTGCGTTGGTTTCTTGGTTGTCGTCTATGCGGCTTTGCGTGCCATCAATGATCAAAACATGGGTGCGTGCTGTGCGGACGGGATCAACGCGGGGCGGCGGGCTCTGCGCGTGCGAGAGCGAGGATTTTAGGCGGGCCGTGAAGCGCCGCCATAAAGAGGGGCGTTCCGTCATTTAGCGTCTTGTAACCATGACCACATGCGTAAGGGGGTGACGGGCATGTCCACCTGTTGGATGCCCTTGTCCCAAACTGCATCCTGCACTGCGTTCATCACAGCAGCGAGCGCACCAACCGTACCTGCTTCGCCGCAGCCTTTCATGCCGATTTCATTGGCCGTGGATGGGATCAGTTCGGCGTGGAAATCCAAATGCGGTACATCCGTGGCGCGGGGCATGCCGTAGTCCATAAAACTGCCTGTCAGCAACTGGCCCGTTTCATCATAAACCGCGTTTTCGGTGATGGCTTGGCCGATGCCTTGCACCACGCCACCGTGGACTTGGCCCTCTGCCAGCAAGGGGTTGATCAACAAACCAAAGTCATCGACCACGGTGTATTTGACCACTTGGGTTTGGCCCGTCTTTTCGTCGATTTCCACTTCGCAGTAATGAGCGCCGTTGGGATAACTGCGGCCCGGTAAATCATATTCCACGGATTGATCCAGAAGATCATCGAGACCTTTTTCTTTCGCTTTCTCAACGACTTGCGGCAAGGTAATTTTACGATCCGTGCCGATAATGGTGAAAGCACCATCCGAAAAATCTACATCGCTGGCAGCGACTTCTAGTTCGTCTGATGCGAGCGGTTTGAGCGTTTCGATCACCAGATCAGATGTTTTGTAGATCGAGTTGCCCTGCATGGTCACAGAGCGCGATCCCCCTGTGCCGCCGCCGTTCGGGATCGCATCACTGTCCCCTTGGATGATGTTGACCTGCGCTGGGTTCCAGCCTGTTTTTTCACACACGAGTTGCGTGTAGGCCGTTTCGTGGCCTTGGCCGTTGGATTGCGTGCCCACATATAGGTTCATCACGCCGTTGTCGGCAAATTCAATGCGGGTGGTTTCCTGTGGCGCGCCAAGGATGGATTCGATGTAAAAACACAGGCCCAAGCCGCGAATTTTGCCGTCTTTTGCGCTGTCTGCTTTGCGGGCCTCAAAACCTGCGATGTCGGCTTCCGCTTCAGCGCGGGTCAGCACCTTGTCAAAATCGCCAGTGTCATACAGCTCCCCCGCCAGCGAGGTGTAGGGCATTTGATCCGCAGTGATGAAGTTACGCCGCCGCAGATCGTTCGGGTCCATTTCAAACTGCCGCGCGGCGTGGTCCATCAGGCGTTCAATCACGTAAATCGCTTCGGGCCGACCTGCACCGCGATAGGCATCAACGGGGGTGGTGTTGGTGTAAACGCCTTTGACCCCAAAATACCCTTGTTGCACATCGTAAACCCCCGGAAAGACCTTTTGCGCCAAGGTGGATTGGATGTTTTGCCCGAAACCACTGGAATAGGCCCCTAGATTAGAGATGGAATTGATGCGGATGGCGATCAGTTTGTGATTTTCGTCAAACGCACCTTCGGCCACCGTTGTCAGGTCACGACAGGCGTTGTCTGACAGCATAGATTCAGACCGATCTGGGTTCCATCGCACGGGCTGGTTCAGCATCTTGGCTGCGAATACAGTCATCATATATTCGGGGTAGGCGTGGACCTTCATGCCAAAACCACCGCCCACATCAGGGTTGGTGACGCGGACTTTATCAGCGTCCATTTCAAACGCCCCTGCGATGGTGCGTTTCATGCCCCAAACCCCTTGGCCGCCGAAACACAGGTGCAGAGACTCCCCCTCTGTTTCTGCATAACAACTGCGCGGCTCCATCGAATTACAGATCACGCGGTTGTGGACAATATCAAGGCTGACGGTATGGGCGGCGGCGTCAAATGTGGCGTCCGTGCCCGCTGCATCCCCATAAGCCCAGTCATAGGCGAGATTGTTCGGCGCCTCGGCGTGTAGCGTGTCGCCGTTGAAATCGAGCTCCATCGTGGTGGGCAGATCATCATAGTCGATCCAGATGGTTTCGGCCGCGTCACGGGCCTGTTGCAGGGTGTCCGCCACAACCATGGCAACGGCCTCGCCTGCAAACAGCACGCGATCGGCGGCCAAAATGGGGCGATACGGAATAGGGGCGGTGCTGCCGTCTTTGTTTTCTACAGGAATGCCCGCCATTTTGTTGGGCATTACGCCTTCAAAATCGGTTGCCGTGTAAACCGCATGGACCCCAGGGCTGGCTTTTGCGTCATCCACATCCACGCCCGTGATCTTGGCATGGGCCATCTGCGAGCGCACAACATATAAAAACAGCGCGCCATCTGGGGCGATGTCATCCGTATAGCGGCCATGGCCCGTCACAAGGCGCACATCTTCGATGCGGGCCGCAGGTTGGGAGATGCCGAATTTCGCGGTCGGGATATTCATGGGGAACACCTTGAAGTGGTTTCGTTGTCCATAGGGTATTCCATTCCAGACCCGCGTCCAGATCAAACGTAGGGCAATTTCCCGTGTTTGATGCAAAAACGAAGCCGAAGGGTCGGATTTGGTTCGACAGCACCGTTGGCTTTGGGCAATCTGGCATCAACCGCGCAAGGAGAATCCGATGGATCAGGTCAGTTTCACCGCCATGAAAGATGGCACAAAAGAAGATTACGAGTTTCTGACAGAGCATGAGGTGGAATACACCAAAGGCACTGCGGATCGCTTGCTACATGCGCTGGAACACTTGGACGAAGGCCTGTCAGGGTATCAAATCACGCGGCTCGGCCATTCGGTGCAATCCGCCACACGGGCGTGGCGTGATGGGGCGGATGTGGATTGGATCGTGTCGGCCCTTCTGCACGACATTGGGGATATTTTCGCGCCTTACAATCACGATGAATATGCGGCCACGATTTTAAAGCCGTTCGTGCGGGAACAATGCCGCTGGGTGGTGGAAACCCATGGGGATTTCCAGATGGTATATTACGGTCACCACCTTGAAGGCGGCGATCAACACAAGCGGGACCGTCACAAAGGCCACCGTTATTTCGAAAACTGCGCCACATTTTGCGAACGCTGGGATCAATCCAGCTTTGACCCTGAATATGACACGTTGCCGCTCGATTTCTTTCGCGACATGGTGCGCGAGGTGTTTGCGCGCGACCCATACGACCCTGCGGTCATGGGCGCTGCGGATCAACCGCTGGTCAACCCAGAGATTGCCGCAAGTCGGGCCGCTGCGGGTTAACAAAACCCTAAGGGCCCTTTTGTTTTCAAAATATCCCCGCCGGAGGCATCAGCCTGCGCGGCTGGGCGCTTTAATCCCAATAAATCACAAAAAATGCTGTGCGATTGCAGCACTGGCGGCGTCTAGTGCGCCAGAGCCGTGTGGGATTTTCAGGGCTTTCAGGCCCGCATCCATCGTTCCCAAAGCGCCGAGCAGCATCACGGGGTTCACATGCCCCATGTGACCAATGCGCAAAACGTTGTTCCAGCTGGGCTTGCCAGGTTCGGCAAGACCAAGACCAATGCCGAGCGTCAGCCCGCCCTGATGTTCGCACCAGTCGCGCAGTTTTCCGCATTCGTCATTGTGTGACAGCACGGTCGTTACCGCTTGGGATCGTTTTGCTGGGTCTTTGATATTTAACTCCAAACAGCCCCATGCCTCCACTGCGGCCCAAACCGCCCGAGACATGGTGAGGTGTCGCGCCCATGCGGCCTCGATCCCTTCTTCTTTGACCAGAATATTCAACGCTTCGCGCAAGCCATAGAGGTGATGGGTGGGGGCCGTGCCGCAGAAATGTTGGTAATACACATCTGGATTGGCGCGGGGATGCCAATCCCAATAAGGGGTTTTTAGATCCGCTGTCGCTCGCACCGCATCTGCTTTGTCGTTGAAGAACACAAATGACATGCCCGCAGGGGTCATCAGCCCCTTTTGACAGCCCGTCACCATGACATCGACACCCCAAGCGTCCATTTCAAAGCGGTCACAGCCCAAAGAGGCGATGCAATCCACAAAGAACAAGGCGGGGTGCGCGGCGTCATCAATGGCTTTGCGCAGGGCGGGGATGTTGTTTTGAACGGAACTGGCGGTATCGGTTTGCACCGTGAACACTGCCTTGATGGTGTGATCGGTGTCTTCCTTAAGTGCTTGCATAACGCGGGCGGGATCGGCGTCTGCCTCATTACCAAAGTCGAGTATTTTGACGGTGACGCCCATTTCGGTGGCCATTTCACCCCATCCCGCCCCAAAGCGTCCTGTGACCAGCACAAGAATCGTGTCGCCTTTGGAACAGGTATTAGAGATCGCCGCTTCCCATGCGCCATGGCCATTGGCGATGTAAATCGCGGCATGGTGTTTGGTTTGCGCCACGGTTTTAAGATCTGGAAACAGGGAATGGGTCAGGTCAATCAATTCCCCCTCGTAAATATTGGGGGACGGGCGGTTCATCGCGGCCAAAACACGGTCTGGCATGACAGAAGGACCTGGGATGGAGAGTTGCTCGCGGCCAAAATTCAGCGACATGGAGTTTGCTTTCACTAGGAGGGCTGTGCGTTATGCGTAGTCCCGCACCGCGAGAAGGTCAAAACGATTTTCAGGTTACCATGGACAGCGCGGGGTAAGATGGTACAAGGTCGGCCCGATTGGCCCCATGGCCGCAGTGACTAAAGGCCTACATGAGCACAGTTGACACCCCCCGATTGAATGCGCGTGCGGCCTATGGCCGATTGTGGCGTGATTGGTTGGTGCCGTACTGGCCCACGCTGCTGTTGGCCCTGTTTTTCATGGTGATTGTGGCCTTTGCCACGGCTGGCTATGCAAAATTCATGGAATGGGTGATTGCTGCCCTCGAAGCGAGCGATTTTGACGTGATTTGGTGGGGACCTGCGGGGATTATTGCCCTGACCACCATCAAAGGTATTGGGCATTATCTGCAACAAGTGGTGCAGAACCGCGTGTTGAGCCGCGTACAGGCCGATATGCAAAAACACATGTTTGACCGCCTTGTTTACATGGATTTGGCCCATTTGCTGGCCGAAGCACCTGCTGCTTTGGCGGCGCGGTTTTCCGCGGATATCGAATTGGTGCGCCAAGCTTCTATCCTTGTGTTTGGATCGGTGCGGGACATTTTGACCCTGATTGCGGCCATTGTGGTGATGCTGTCCATTGACTGGGCCATGGCCATTGGCTTGGTTTTGGTGTTTGCACTGGCATTTGGGCCAATTGGCATCGCTGGCGCACGGATTCGTCGCATTGCCACGGAAACGCAGGGCGAGATTGCCCATATGACGGAAAACGTGAACGAGGGCCTGTCTGGTATTCGGATGGTGCGGACGTATCAGTTGGAAGAATGGCTGAAGACCACATCGAATGCGGTGTTTGAAAAACTGTTTGGCCTGCGTGTGTCCTTGGTGAAGTGGCAGGCGT
>CAYWIR010000190.1:0-5587 GCA_964458375.1 uncultured Neptunicoccus sp. | reverse complement strand
CCGCCTTCTTTGGCGTTGTTGGAGCTTTCTGGTCCGATAATGCCGCGCACTTCGCCTTTGCCGAAATTGGATTTGTCCTTGGTGGTTTGGACGGCGTGGCCGTAAGCGATCCAGTCCACAACTGATCCGCCAAGACCTGGGATGACGCCGACCACGACGCCGATGATCGAACAGCGCGCCGAGAGCCACATGTTGGCCCACCAGTCCTTTACCCCGTCCAGCCAGCCGCTGCCCAAAACTTGGCGTTCTGCGATGGCTTTGTCTTGGCGCAACAATGCGACGATTTCTGGGATCGCGAAGATACCCAAGCCGACGATCACCAGTTTTAAACCGTCTGTTAGGTAGGGGTAATCGTAGGACGACATGCGCAGTTCGCCGTTAAACGGGCCTTCGCCTATGGTGCCGATCAACATGCCAATGCCCGCTGCAACCACGCCTTTGATCGCGATGCGGCCAGCGAGAATGCCGACCATGGAGAGGCCAAATACCGAGATCATCAACAGTTCTGGGGACTTGAACAAGAGCACTACAGGGCGCGCCACAAGGATGAACACAGTCAGGAATGCCGCGCCGACCAGCCCGCCAAAGAGTGAGGAAGCAAAGGCGGCTGACAAGGCGCGTGCCGCCAATCCCTTTTTCGCCATTGGAAACCCGTCGAGCACGGTGGCTTGGGATGCGCTGGAGCCGGGTATCCCCATCAAGACCGAGGCAAAGGTGTCAGACGTTGGAACAACGGCGACCATGCCGATCATCAGCGCAAGGCCAAGGATGGGGTCCATGCCGAACATGAAGGGGAGCAACAAAGACAGCCCCGCAATGCCGCCAAGTCCGGGGAACACACCAATGGCCAACCCCATACATACGCCAAGGACGAGGTAGCTTAGGACCACGGGTTGCAGGATCATGGACCACGCCTGCCCTAAGGCAGGTATTGCTTCGAGAAACACTTCCACAGCGACGTCCCTTGTTTGTTTATGAAAACGCCCCGCAACGTGGCGGGGCGTTCAAAAAACAAACGGGATTATTTCAGTTCAACACCGAAGTCCGCTTTGAGCCAATCTACGACGTAGGATTTGGCACTGTCGGATACCGTTGTTGCGCTGCCGAGCGCCGCTTTGGCATCCGCGCCTGTGTACATCGGGTATTTGCCCAAACGTTTTGCTGAGATTTCAGCGAAGTCTGGACGGGCTGCGATTTTTGCAAAAGCGTTAGAGAATGTGTCGATGATCGCAGGATCTGTACCTGCGGGCAAAAACGCGATCTTTTGAGATGGGAAACCTGCCACAAAGAAGGCTTTCCAAGCGTCCCATGCATCGCCAGATGTTTCACAACCATCTGTTGCTTCACAGACTTCTTTGAAGGTTGGCATGTCTGGGAATGTTGGGTCACGCACGATATCGCCGTCCGCGTTCAAGGACCCCCATGTCATCATCGGAACGGCTTTACCAGCGGCAACCATTTCAGCGGAACCTTTGAGGTACCCAGACGATGTTTGGTAGTCGATTGTGGCTTCGCCGCTTTCGAACATTTTGCGGCCATCGCCACGTCCTTTGATGCCGAGCACATGTTCAACGTTCATGCCGAGCATTTTCCAAGCCAAAGCAGGGATAAGATCGAGGCGGGTTGCGCCTTGGTTACCATAAACAAAGGTCATGTCTTTGAGGTTGTTGGCTGATCCATCAAATTTGGCCCCAGCTTCTGGGTTCAAATAGGCAACACCGCCTGTGCCTGATGCCATGACTGGGTTCCAGTCTTGGTATTCATAGCGAACCCGTGGGTCGCCCAGCAGGTATGGGAACTGAGTGGAACCAGAGGAGCCAAACATAACTGTGCCATCACCGTTTGTTTGCTTTTGGAACCAGTTGGCGCCTTTGGTAGAGCCAGCGCCTGGCATAAACTTCACCACAACTGTTGGATTGCCTGGCAAGGCTTCTGACAGCAGAGGGGCAAAGAAGTTTGCCCATTTGGCCGAGCCACCTGTTTCAGAAAACGGAATGGTCCATTCGATGGTTTTGCCTGCCATGTCGACATCTGCTGTCGCAGGCATGGCAAGTGCAGCGCTGGCTGTCAGGGCCAGAACCACACGACGTGTGAAACGATTGATCTTCATATTCTTCCTCCCAGAAAGAGCGACAAAAGCGTCGCATATCGAAATCCTGTACGGAATAGAATCCGCACTTGATTCTTGCACATTGGCCGATCAACCTTGCGCGAAGCTTTCATGGGAGGAAGTATGCGCATCGCCGTCATTGAAGACAACAAAACGCTGGCCAACGGAATTGCGCATCTTTTGCGGGATCAAGGTCATGCCGTGGATGTGGTGAATGACGGGGCGCAGGGCGTTTCGTTTTTGGCGCAAGAGGCGGCGGACATTGTTGTTTTAGATATCAACCTGCCGCGTGTTAGTGGATTGGAAATACTGCAAGAAATAAGATCACGCGGGGATATGACCC
This sequence comes from uncultured Neptunicoccus sp., assembly GCA_964458375.1. GTDB lineage: Bacteria > Pseudomonadota > Alphaproteobacteria > Rhodobacterales > Rhodobacteraceae > Amylibacter. Next base: position 3,134 of record CAYWIR010000190.1, on the reverse strand, counting down.
CTGTCATTTTGTTGACCGCGCGCGGTGAGACAAAAGACCGTGTGACGGGGTTGGATGCCGGGGCAGATGATTATCTTGTGAAGCCGTTTGATATGGAAGAATTGGACGCGCGTATTCGGGCATTGATCCGACGAAAGCCTCGCGAGGAAGGCGCATTAGAGCAGTTTGGATCGCTGTCGTTTGATAAAACGGGTCGCCGATTGTTGGCAGAGGGACAGGATTTGAACCTGCCAAGGCGCGAACTCGCCGCCTTTGAGTGCTTTTTTGATCGGGCGGGGCAGATCGTGCCAAAGGCGGTGCTGGCCAACCATCTATATGGGGTTGGGTCCGACATCGAAGAGAAGGTGGTGGAGGTTTACATTTCACGTCTACGTAAGAGATTGGCCCCCCATGGCGTGGAGTTTAAAGTGGCGCGTGGAATTGGTTATATGATGAAGCATTCTTGATGGGATTGCTGCGGTCTTCCCTACGGATGCGGTTGTTCGTCTTGATCTTGATGCCACTGTTGGTCGTGTCATCAGTGGCGGTGTTTTGGCGATACAATGAAGCCAAACAATTGGCGGCAGAGGTTTTTGATCGAAACTTGGTCATGTTGACGCTGGCGATTTCGCGGGATGTCACCTTGTCAGAGGGGGACAGCCTGTCAGAGACCACGTCGAACCTGTTTAAGAAAGCCAGCGGTGGGGATGTGTTTTATCATGTGTACGGCCCTGATGGCAGTTTCGTTACGGGGTATTCTACGCCCCCTGTCGGGACTGCGGAACAAGACCTGCCTGAGAATACGCCTGTCGTGTTTAATGCTGCGCATCTGGGTGTGGCGGTGCGTGCGGTTAAGTTGGCAGAGCCGACGATTGTGGATGGGATAGTCGGGCAATCGGTTGTGACTGTGTGGCAAAAGCTGGATCAAAGGCAAAGCTTCGCCCGTGATTTGGCAATGCGTTCAGCCGCGCTTGCAGGGGTGTTGGTGTTGACGGTCGCGGGATTGGTGTTGTTCGGGATCGGTTTGGGTTTGCGCCCGCTGATTGAGCTGGAACGGGCCATTCAAAAACGGTCTGTCGATGATTTGAGCCCGATTGAACGGAAGGTTCCCCAAGAGACCAAAGGCATTGTAAGGCGATTGAATGCGCTGTTTGACAAGGTGACAGACGCGAACCAAGCCCGTGATCGGTTTATTTCAAACGCGGCGCATCAGTTACGAAACCCCGTGGCGGGTATTCATGCCATGGCGCAAGCAACCTTGAATGCTGAGAGTTTTGAAGAGACAAAGCACAGAGCCCGTGAGTTGGTTGATGAAACGCGCAGGACGGGGCGATTGACGGATCAGTTGCTGTCTTTGGAGCAATTGGCGGGCCGTAGTCCTCGGTTTCAACGGGTGGATATTACGGAGCTTGTCACAGAGATCGGGCAACGCAACGGGCCTAAGATTTTGAATGCTGGGTTGGAGTTTACGGTGCGTGTGCCTGAAGACGCCTTAATGGTCAGCGGTGATCCCACACTGTTGAATGAGGCGATACAAAACCTGATCGACAACGCCTTTGATCATGGAGGTAAAGCCATGTCGTTTATTGCGGTGCAGGCCACGGCAGATGCTGAAACCGTGAAGATCGCGGTTGAGAATGATGGTGAGCGTATTGATGAGGTTCTGCGGGAAACGATCTTTGATCGCTTTTCGCAAGGAGATCAAAGCGAGGGAACGGGCTTGGGGCTTGCGATTACGCAAGAGATCGCGCGTTTGAATAGCGGTACGGTGCGCTTGAACGGCAGGGAGACTACCATCTTTGAGTTTGAGGTGCCGCGCGATGCTGGCTGATGCCTTTTGGGGTGAAAAAGGCGCTGGGCGTTACGAGGTGAACAGGGCGGTCCAAAGTCCAACAAACATAAAGATGCCGCCAAAATTTACCCAAACATGCCAGATTGAATAGCGGTATGGCATTGTTTTGCGCGCATAGAATGCAGTGCCGATCACATAACAGGCGGACCCTGCGATGATGTACCAAAGGGTTGCAATAGGGACACCTGTTAGATCAGGCAGGGCGCAAAGGCCGAGAGCACCGAGGGCTAGGTAGGAGGCGGTGGACCAACGGGACTTTACCTTTGGGTTGGTGATTTTGTTCCACATGGCCAAAACTGTGAGACCCCAACAAACGCCGAGGAGTGTTAGGGTCCATGGCGTGTTTGCCAAGATGAAAAATGGTGTGAATGTGCCTGTGATGCTGGGGTAGATCGCTGCGTGGTCGATGCGGCGCAGCAGGGTGCGTTGGTCGTGGCGAGGGGAAAAGTGATAGGCCCACGAGGCGAAGTTCGACACCAGTGCGCAGAGTACATAGACACAAACCGCGAGGACAAGCGGGGTTTCGAGCTTGCCGATTGCTGTGTAGATCATCACGCTGCCCGCACCGATGATGAGGGCGAGGCCAAAAGCATGGACCGCCATATCAGCATGGCGATGAGTGTTGATTACGCTGGGATAGGTGGCGGGTTGCATGGGGAGGCTTTCGTCAAATCTGCTCTCTTTTAACCAGCAATTTGCGACCCATGCCAGAGGGTGGTGCGAGCAAACTCACTGGGTGCCGTAAGGTTTTGCCTGTGGTGTTCCGAGAAGAAGGTTAGAACAGGAATAGATCGGGTGCGTTTGGTGGAGTTTTGCGCGCACCTAAGAAAAAAGCCTGCAATCAGAAACGATTGCAGGCTTTTCCATGTGCGGTGTCGTTTTAACGGTTATTCGTCAAAGCCCACTTCTTCGGTAATGCGCAATGAAGTTGGGCGTAGTTTTGCAATGTCGATCAGCGGTTTGTCATCGGCCACGAGTTCGCCCCAACTTGCCACGAGATCCGAGGCGGATGCGCTGGGCAGCAATGGGTATTCGCCGTTGGCTTCTGCGTAAATTTGCTGTGCTGTTTCGCCAGTAAGCCATTCCATGAGCTTGATCGCGCCCTCTTTGTTTGATGCGGCTTTGGTCAGGGCCATGCCAGACAAGTTGACGTGTGTTCCGCCGTTTTCAAATTTTGGGAAAACGATGCGTACGCTGTCGGCCCATGCTTTTTGCTCTTCGTTAGAGAGCATCTTTTTCATGTAGTATGTGTTGCCGATAGAGATATCGCATTCACCTGCCCAAATCGCCTTCACCTGTGCAC
>CAYWIR010000189.1:0-5669 GCA_964458375.1 uncultured Neptunicoccus sp. | reverse complement strand
TTGGCCATTTCGGTTGCCGATGAGAGCCTGAACTGTGTGGCGCTTGGGACGGGTAAAGCGTTGGAGTATGAAAAACAGCTCCTGCATGTTATTGATTTCGATAGTTAACCCGATGAAAGCCTCCAATGGCAGTACAAAACGACAGTGACGTCTATTTTCGCCGCATGGTGCGGCGTGTGCTCGTGTCTGTTTTGTTGGTGTTTTTGTTCGCAATTTTCCTGATTTGGCGCATTGATAATCCCCGCGCGGAACGGTTTCGCATGGCGGTGATCGACAGGGTTGTGCCCAATCTGGAGTGGGTGTTGGCCCCTGTGGCGCATGTGTCGAATATGGTTGCGGATGCGCAGAGTTATTCACGGATTTATCAGCAAAACCAAGAGCTTCGCCGTGAATTGCAGCAGATGAAGGCGTGGAAAGAAGCGGCTATTCAGCTTGAACAAAAGAACGCCAAACTGCTCGACCTTAACAATGTAAAGCTAAACCCTAAACTCACCTATACGACGGGCGTGGTGCTGACAGACAGTGGCAGCCCGTTCCGCCAATCCGCGTTGATCAACATCGGGCGGCGTGATGGTGTTGTCGATGGGTGGGCGGCGATGGATGGGCTTGGTTTGGTGGGGCGTATTTCAGGAGTTGGTAACAATTCTGCGCGTGTGCTGTTTCTGACCGACAGTTCGAGCCGTATCCCTGTTGAGGTCACTCCGTCTGGGCAAAAGGCGATCCTTGCTGGGGACAATACGCCCCTGCCGCCGTTGGAATTTGTCGATGGTGTGGATCAGGTTCGTGCCGGTGACCGCGTGGTGACAACGGGGGATGGTGGCGTGTTTCCACCTGGCCTGTTGGCGGGGACGGTGTTTTTGAGCGGTGATGGTCGGCTGCGGGTGAAGTTAGCGGCAGATTACCGCCGCCTCGAATTTCTGCGTGTGATCCGCCATTTGCCCGCGGCACCCATTTCTGAACCCGGCCGTTTGGTTGGCCCAACATTGCCCGGCCAAGTGCAAGTGAGCGAGTGATGGAAGACGTTTCGCCGCTTCGATTATGGATGTATCGCGCGGGGTTTCTGGCAATCGGATTTGCCTGTATTCTGTGGGCGATTATCCCGTTTGACATGAGCGCGAGCACCCTGCCCGTTCCAGATTTTTTCTATTGCGTAACAATCGCTTATATCGTCAGACGGCCTGAATATGTGCCTGTTTGGGCTGTGTTCTTGGTCTTCTTTTTGCGCGACATCTTAACCCAAGCGCCGCTGGGATTGTTTACCCTATTGGTTGTAATGGGCAGCGAGGTGGTGCGTGCCAATATCCAAGCCTTTCGCGAGTATATTTTTGGGCTGGAATGGCTGTGGGTGGCCACCATTTTCACGATCATCACAGTTGTTCAGCAGGTGTTACTGGCACTGACATTGTCGGACACACCCCGTTTTGTAGTGCAGGTGCTGCTTATCGTTTTCACAGTGCTGGCTTACCCTGTTATTGTGGGTGCTATGAAGTTTGGATTTGGAATCACGCGCCCGCGTTCTGGTGAGTTAGATGCTTGGGGGAAACGCCTATGAGACGGCCGTTAAACCCTGGACGTTTGCGCAAGTTGCTAACCCGCCGTGCGATTTTATTGGCGGGTATGCAGGCGGGGGTCATTGGCACGCTTGGTTGGCAGATGCGCCGCATTTCCGTGGAACAGAACCAATCGTTTCGTCTGTTGGCAGAAGAAAATCGCGTGAACATTCGCCTGATCCCGCCTGTGCGCGGATTGGTGTTTGATCGTTTGGGTAAACCGCTGGCCTATAACGAGCCAAACTACAAAATAGAAATGGTGCGCGAACAGGCTGGTGATCCTGAAGCCGTGTTGCGCAGATTGGCGACGATTGTGCCGATCACCGACGAAGATATCGCCGAGGCGCTGGTGGATATGAAGAAACGGCGCGGGTTTGTGCCTGTGACCGTGGCGCAAGATTTGGACTGGGAACATATCGCGGCGGTGAGTGCGAATGCCCCTGCTTTGCCCGGGATTACGCCTGAGCTTGGGCATTATCGGATTTATCCGCAAGCGGCTGATTTTGCACATATTATGGGGTTTGTTGGCCCTGTTTCCGACTATGATTTGAGCCAGCGGGACGATGACGATCCCCTGTTGCTGATCCCGCGTTTTCAAATTGGCAAAAATGGTGTTGAAAAGCAGATCGAAAAGCCGTTGCGCGGAAAAGCGGGCATTAAGCGGATCGAGGTGAATTCCATCGGCCGTGTCATGCGTGTTCTGGGCCGCGAGGAAAGCAAGGCGGGTGCGAATGTGCAGCTGACCATTGACCACCGCCTGCAAAAATATGCGTTAGAGCGGCTTGGCGATGAAAGCGCGTCTGCGGTAGTTATGGATGTACGCAATGGGGATTTGTTGAGCATTGCTTCTGCGCCAAGTTTTGATCCGAACAAATTTGTGCGCGGTATATCCGTGGCAGATTTCAAAGACCTGAATGAAAACAAATATAAGCCGATGCTGAACAAGGCTATCACGGGGACTTATCCCCCCGGCTCCACATTTAAGATGGTGACGGCGCTGGCCGCCCTGCAAGGCGGATTTATAACCGCCAATGAAAGGATTACCTGCTCGGGCTATACGGAGTTGTATGATCGGCGGTTCCACTGTTGGCGGCGGGGCGGTCATGGGCCCATGAACCTGCATAACAGCCTGAAGCAGTCTTGCGATGTGTATTACTATGAAGTTGCGCAAAAGGTGGGCATTGAGAATATCTCAGCCATGGCGAAAAAGCTGGGCTTGGGCGTTAAGCACAAGCTGGAGCTGCCTGCTGTGCGCCAAGGTTTGGCGCCGACGAAAGAGTGGAAGAAGGCCCGCAAAGATGCAGAATGGGTGATTGGCGATACGCTGAATGCGTCGATTGGGCAGGGATTTGTGTTGTCTTCGCCCATGCAATTGGCGGTCATGGCGGCACGTTTGGGGACAGGAACACAGATTTCCCCCCGCTTGGTGAACGCCATTGATAATCGCCCGCAGCCCGTGAAGGGCCGTGAACCGCTTGATATTGAGCCCCAACACATCGAGGCCGTGCAGAAGGCGATGTTCGCGGTGGTGAATGAACGCGGTGGTACCGCAGCGGGATCGGCGATCAGGGAAAAAGACTGGAAAATGGCGGGTAAGACCGGCACGAGTCAGGTTCGCTTTATCACAAAAGAAGAGCGAGAACGGGGCGTAATCCGCAACGAGGATTTGCCATGGGAGCGGCGCGACCACGCATTGTTTGTGGCCTATGCCCCTGCGGACAATCCGCGTTTTGCGATTTCGGTTGTGGTTGAACATGGCGGCGGCGGGTCCAAAACCGCAGCCCCGATCGCCCGTGATATCATGCGTAAAGCGCTCGAACTTGGGGCGGACAACGGGTATCGAGCTTTGCCAACAGATGTGCGCGCAGGACGCCCTGCGGGGGGTGACAAAGCGTGAGTTACGCAAATTATAACACCCATTCAGTTCCCACGGGTCTGTCCAAAGTGTTGTACTTTAACTGGCCGCTTGCGCTGCTGTTGGTTGCGGTGGCGAGCACTGGGTTTTTGATGCTGTACTCCGTTTCTGGCGGCGACATTGAACGCTGGGCAGAGCCACAGATCATTCGATTCTGCCTAGGCGCTGGCGTTATGATCTTTATGGCCTTTGTGCCGATCAGTTTTTGGCGTGAAATCAGTGTCATAGCCTATATTGTTGGCATCGCTTTGCTGATTTCGGTGCCCTATATCGGGGAGACCCGTGGCGGGGCACAGCGGTGGATTGATCTGGGTTTTATGACGTTGCAGCCATCGGAATTGATGAAAGTTGGCGTCGTGATGGTGTTGGCGTTTTACTACGATTGGCTGGACGAGCGGCGGGTTTCGCGCCCCACTTGGGTGTTGATCCCCATCGCAGCGATCCTGTTGCCCGCGTTTTTGGTGTTGGGACAACCTGATCTGGGGACCGCGTTGTTGATCATTATGGGTGGTGCCATTGTGATGTTTATCGCTGGGGTGCATTGGGCGTATTTTTTGGCGGCAATCCTATCTGTGACATTGCTGGTCACGGGGGTATTTGCGTCAAAAGGCACGGAATATCAGTTGCTGAAGGATTACCAGTATAAGCGAATTGAGACCTTTATTGACCCGTCTTCCGATCCACTGGGATCAGGGTATCATATCACACAGTCCAAAATCGCGCTGGGGTCTGGGGGCATGACGGGGCGCGGATTTATGCAAGGGACGCAACAGCGGCTGAACTTTCTGCCTGAAAAGCACACGGATTTCATTTTCACCACGCTGGGTGAAGAATTTGGGTTTGTTGGCGGGATCGTTTTGCTGGGGCTTTATGGGCTTATCTTGTTGTTTTGTTATGTCTCGGCGCTGTCGAACAGGGATAGGTATGGGGCCCTTGTGACCATTGGGGTTGGGACGACGTTTTTCTTCTATTTCGCGGTCAATATGTCGATGGTTATGGGGCTGGCACCTGTGGTTGGGGTTCCGTTGCCGCTGGTGAGTTATGGTGGGTCGGCGATGATGGTATTGCTGATCGCATTTGGGCTGGTACAAAGTGCCCATGTGCACAGACCACGTTAGGAAATACCCATGATAAATGTCTTGTTTTCGGCCCGCGATGCGTTGTGGCCGCAGTATCAACCTGTGCTGGAGGCAGAGTTTGCCAAACAAGGGCTCGACGTTAATTTGGTGCAAAGTACGGATGCGCCCGAGACAATTGATTATTTGGTCTATGCACCCGCGCGTGACGATGATGATCTAAGCGTATTTACCAACTTGAAGATGATCCAAAGCCTGTGGGCTGGGCCTGATAAATTGTTAAAGAACAAAACCTTGACGCAGCCTTTGGCGCGGATGGTGGACCCTGGCATGACGCAAGGCATGATTGATTATGTTATGGGGCATATCCTGCGACATCACCTGCACACAGACACCTTTGCGCAGGCAAGTGAATGGTTAACGGATGTTGCGCCGCCCTTGCCCGCAGAACGCACAATTGCGTTTTTGGGTATTGGTGAATTGGGCATGGCCTGTGCGGTGGCGGCACAGGCGTATGGGTTCAAGGTTGTTGGCTGGAGCCGAACGTTGAAAGAGGATGCACCCATTGATTGTTATGCAGGAGAGGACGGGTTTTATACCGTTTTAGGGCAAGCCGATATTGTGGTGACCCTTTTGCCTTCGACCCCTGCAACAGAAGACTTGATTGGCGTCGATGCCGTGGCCGCGATGAAAGATGGGGCGGCGTTGATCAACCCTGGCCGTGGGGAATTGGTAAACGATGCGGCCCTGTTGGCTGGGCTGCGGTCTGGAAAGCTGTCAGGTGCGACTTTGGATGTGTTTCGCGAAGAGCCCCTGCCCCGCGATCATCCTTATTGGGCAGAGCCGAGTGTTTTGGTGACACCCCATATTGCGTCGGAAACCCGTGTGACCACGGCAAGCATGGTGGTTGCGGCGAATATTGCGCGTGATGTGCGTGGTGAGGGTGCGCTTTATTTGGTGGATCCTACGCTGAAGTATTAAGCGTGGGGTTGTGGGCAGAATAGATGCACTGCAAGCCGCCAAAGCTAGCGCAAGATTGGTGGCTTTTCGGGGTTGGAACCCGGTGCTTCTAGTGTGCGCGTTTCTGGCTGAGGCGGTTCTGGCAGATCGAACCGCAGGCCGTTTTTG
>CAYWIR010000188.1:0-5676 GCA_964458375.1 uncultured Neptunicoccus sp. | reverse complement strand
ACAAGACCAAAGCGCAGGCTTTGGCGGATGCTTGTGAAAACTTGATCCCTGAACCCACGGGTGTTGGGGTGTTTGAAGTGGAAGATGGCTCTAAGACTTGGGAAGTTGGGGTGTATTTCATTGAACAACCTGATGAGGTTGCGCTCGATCTTTTGGCGGCCATGAATGGGGCGCGGCCCTTTGCCGTGTCGGAATTGCCTGAAACCGATTGGGTGGCTGAAGTGAAGCGCGAGTTGGCGCCGATCACGGCGGGGCGGTTTTTTCTCTATGGTAGCCATGATGCGGATAAAGTGCCCACCGATTGTGTGCCTTTGTTGATCGAGGCGGCCATGGCGTTTGGCACGGGGCATCACGGGACCACGCAAGGGTGTTTGCAGGCGCTGCACAATCTGGCGGAAACGGGGTTTGTGGGCAAAAACGTTGTGGATGTAGGCTGCGGGACGGCTGTGCTGGCCATGGGGGCTGCGAAGATTTGGCCAGGTGTGGTGCTGGCAAGTGACATTGATGAGGTTGCCACGGATACGGCCAGTGCCAATGTGGCCTGTAATGATCTGGAAGGCCGTGTGGATGTTGTGACCTGTGCAGGGTTTGATCATCCTGTTTTGCGTGAAAAAGCGCCCTATGATCTGATCCTTGCGAATATCCTGAAAGGACCGCTGATCGCGTTGTCTGCGGATATGGGCGCAAGTTGCGCGGCAGGGGGGCATGTTATTCTGTCGGGCATTTTGAATGAACAGGCAGAGGATACGCAAAACGCCTATGTGGCGCAGGGATTTGAACCTGTGGAGCATTTGATTGTTGGCGAATGGTCAACACTGTGTCTACGTAAAGCGGCCTAATTTGCCCATATTTTGCCTCAATTCACTTCTATTTTTTTCGAGTAGCTTGTGTCTTTGAGCCTGTTTCTTTGAAGATGCTAGAGTATTGCCATTGTTTTGGGTCGCGTGTGCGTGCGAGCCGTTTTCTCAGAGGTGCAAGCTGCAAACTGTCCCCGTACTCGTGTGAAGGTCTAGTGTTCTGGCCGACCCGTTAGAACGTGGCGCTTTGGGCCTTAAAACAAAAAAGACCGCAGTGGGAGAACTGCGGCCTTTCATGTGCGCGGCGGTGTTTTGATGGGAGGATCAAAAAACCGACCGTTCGCTGAGAAGATGCGCGTCAACAGGGAGGAAAACCGCGCATCCAATTCGTGTGGTTCAGAATTTGGACGGAAGCGTGTCCAAGTCTGCGCGGCACAAGCCGATGTCGGCCAGTTCGCGGTCTGACAAAGCAGCCAGAAGGCTCTGAGTTTTACGTTTTGCGTTCCAATCAGAAACGGATTTTGCAGCAGCTTCGAACATGTTGACGAAGTTGAATGTTGCGATCGCGCCGAATGGAGCAATGCGAGTGTTTGGGGCCATAGCCATGATCGTATTCCTTTATTTTCTAGACGCTGAGGTCAGTGTGATGCGGCTGCATCGTTTGTTAGATGACGCGGTTGCGTCGGTGTGTTGAGGCTCATTTAGGAGGGAGTGTGCGGGGTTTCAAATGTTGAATTTGCATAGCCGAGCTGATGTTTTTGCATAGCTGTTTTGCCACGCTAAAACCTGGGATATTCGGGTGAAAAACGACCATTTATTAGCGTGAAGTGTCGCTTTTGGGTCGCTTGATCTTAAAGCGGTCATTCGCTTACGCTTGGTCACGAAAAAGCGAGGTGTGTGGGCCATGGGAATTGCGGGATTTAAGCAACAGTTTGTCGAGGTAAACGGGGTTAAAATCTCGGTTCATCTGGGCGGAAAAGGGCCTCCGTTGTTGATGTTGCATGGATTTCCACAGAATCACATGACTTGGGAAAAGGTTGCGCCTGCTTTGGCGGCGCATCGAACCTGTGTGGTTGCGGACTTGCGCGGGTACGGGGACAGTGACGCGCCCGAGAGCAAAGACGGGGCATTGTACACAAAACGGATCATGGCGGCTGAAATGGTCGGTGTGATGTCCGCGCTCGGTTTTGAGCAGTTTGATCTGTTGGGGCACGATCGTGGGGCGCGGGTGTCCTATCGCTTGGCGTTGGATTTTCCAGAGGTTGTGACGCGGCTTGGGATCATCGAGATCGTACCAACCGTTGCCATGTGGGATGCGTTTAACGCGGATATGGCGTTGGCGGCCTATCATTGGACTCATCTGGCACAGCCATATCCGTTGCCCGAAGTGATGATTGGCGCGGATCCGAAGATGTATTTGGATCATAAGTTGCGGTCTTGGACGTTGGCTAAGGATTTGGCGTGTTTTTCGGATGAAGCCTTGGCGTCTTATCGGGGGCAGATGGCGGACCCTGCGCATGTTCATGCGATGTGTGCGGATTATCGAGCGGGCGCGACGGTGGACCGCGCCATTGATCAGGCGGATTTGGAGGCTGGGCGCAAAATTCAATGCCCCGTGCAGTTTGTGTATGCGAAAGCGGGGTTTCCTGCGCGATCAGGTGATCCTTTGGGCTATTGGCGGCAATGGGCGGATAATGTGACCGGTGTTGCCATTGAAAGCGGGCATTTCGCGATGGAAGAGAACCCCGAGGCGGTGTTGGCTGCGATGGGGCCGTTTTTTGCGGGGCAAGCGGGGTAGGGTTAACAAACCTATAACGTCGACACGTTTGAATGGACGTGTCGACGTTAAGGGTGTGTTCACAAATTGGGGCTGCGCGGGTGAACTTTAACATTTGGTAAATTCCAACTGACAAGTGTTCTTGTTTCGTGCTACTCCTTGAAAAAGACCAAAAAGGCAGGACAGGCATGCGGGTAATCGGGATTGATCCAGGGCTTCGGAACCTCGGCTGGGGGATCGTGGATGTTGCGGGTAGCAAGGTCGCGCATGTGGCCAATGGGGTCTGCACGTCAGGCACGGGCGACTTGGCGGGACGGTTGTTGGCATTGCACGGCCAGTTGGATGGCGTTTTGCAAGAGTATCGGCCTGACACTGCGGCGGTCGAGCAGACTTTTGTGAACAAAGATGGGGCGGGGACGCTTAAACTTGGTCAAGCGCGGGGGATTTGCATGTTGGTGCCCGCACAGCACGGATTAAGCGTAGCGGAATATGCGCCCAATGCGGTGAAGAAAGTTGTTGTTGGCGTGGGCCATGCGGACAAAGGCCAAGTGCTGCATATGGTGAAGATGCAGTTAAAGGGCGTGGAGCCCGCGGGGCCAGATGCGGCAGATGCGCTGGCGATTGCGCTGTGCCATGCGCATCACGCGCGGTTTTCAGGGCGGTTGGATGCGGCATTGGCCAAGGCGGGTGCGGCATGATTGGCAAGATTACGGGTCGCGTGGATTACAAAGCAACGGATCATGTGCTGGTTGATGTGCAGGGTGTTGGATATCTGGTTTATTGTTCGGAGCGCACGTTGAGTGTGTTGCCTGCAAAGGGCGGTGTTGTCGCGCTTTATACCGATTTGTTGGTGCGCGAGGATAACTTGCAACTGTTTGGGTTTTTGACGCTCGGGGAAAAAGAATGGCATCGGTTGCTGACCTCTGTTCAAGGGGTCGGGGCCAAGGTTGGATTGGCCATTGCTGGGACCTTGGGTGTGGATGGTGTGTCCCGCGCCATCACGCTTGGGGATGTGGCTGCGGTAAAGGCCGCGCCCGGCGTGGGGCCAAAGTTGGCGCAGCGGATTATTGTGGAATTAAAGGATAAGGCGGCGTCTGTGATCGCGATGGGCGCACAAGGGGCCGAGGTGGTCGAAGCGGATGATGACGTGGTGATTGACGCGCCGGTGGCAGCGCCCACCACGGCTGCACCCAGTCGCGCCGCCCAATCGGGCGCTGCGGCAGCGGGGGCGCAGGCGGATGCGTTGTCGGCCTTGGTGAACCTTGGCTATGGGCATGGTGACGCGGCGGCCGCAGTGGCGCAGGCCTCGGGCGAGGCTCCGAACGCGGACAGTGGGGCGCTGATCAAAGCGGCGCTGCGGTTGTTGGCACCGAAAGGGTGAGTATTTTGACAGAGAAGACGTTGGGACGCTGGTGTGACTGAATTTGACGACAGTTCTGATGTGCGCGGTGCGGGCAAGCCAGAGGATTTTGATCGGGCGTTGCGGCCGCAATCTTTGGATGAATTCACAGGGCAGGCCGAGGCGCGGGCCAATCTGAAGGTGTTTATTGAAAGCGCCAAGATGCGCGGGCAGGCGATGGACCATACGTTGTTTTATGGCCCCCCTGGGCTGGGGAAGACCACGCTTGCGCAGATTATCAGTAAAGAGTTGGGGGTGAATTTCCGCATGACCTCTGGCCCTGTTTTGGCCAAGGCTGGGGATTTGGCGGCGATCTTGACGAATTTGGATGAGCGGGACGTGTTGTTCATTGATGAAATTCATCGGCTGAACCCTGCGGTGGAAGAGGTGCTTTATCCTGCGCTTGAGGATTTTGAGTTGGATTTGGTGATTGGCGAGGGGCCAGCAGCGCGCACGGTGCGCATTGATTTGCAGCCCTTTACGCTTGTCGGGGCCACGACGCGGTTGGGGCTGTTGACGACACCTTTGCGAGATCGGTTTGGTATCCCAACGCGGTTGGAGTTCTACACGGTTTCAGAGTTGTGCTCGATTGTGGAACGTGGGGCGCGGTTGATGGGGGCGAATGCGACCCCTGATGGGGCCATGGAGATCGCCAAACGCGCGCGGGGGACGCCACGGATTGCGGGGCGTTTGCTGCGCCGTGTGGTGGATTTTGCGGTTGTTGAGAGTGACGGGACGGTGACGCAAGCGTTGGCGGATCGTTCCTTAACGCGGCTGGGTGTGGATCATCTGGGGCTTGATGGGGCGGATCGGCGGTATTTGCGCATGATTGCGGAGAATTACGCAGGCGGCCCTGTGGGGGTTGAGACCATGTGCGCGGCCCTGTCCGAAGCGCGGGATGCAGTTGAAGAGGTGATTGAGCCTTATTTGTTGCAACAAGGGCTTATTCAGCGCACGCCGCGGGGACGGATGCTGGCGGCGAAGGCTTGGGCGCATTTGGGGTTGGATGCACCAAAGCGCGATCCTCAGGGAGAGATGTTTTAGGTATTTAGGGAACATTGAAGCCGTTGAGCCGCGGTTCCCTTAGCCTTGGTTTGTGAGCAGTGCGTTTTGAACCGTATCGTCCCAGCCGAGATACAGCGCATCGCCATTGCGGATGACAGGACGGGCCATGACCTTGGGTTTGGCGGCGATTTGAGCGTCTGCTTCGGAGGCTTTGAGCCAATCGTTCAAACTGCGGTAGTCGTTGGTGGTGCGGTCGACCAAATTGTCACCAAATTCTGCGATAAATTCGGCAAGTTCTGCTTCGTTGAGCGGTTCAGCGCGGATATCGCGGAAGGTGGTTTTGATGCCTTCTGCATCCAGTGCTTTTTGTGCTTTTTGACAGGTCGAACAGGTTTCAAGGCCGTAGATGATCATATGGGCGTTCCTTTGAAGTAGAGGTGAGTGTCGCCCATCGTTCGTTTGGGTGCAACCAGCGGATTTAGACCGTGACAACACCCTGCGCTGCGGATTAAGGGTGGGGTATGAAACATGTCCCCAAAAAGACCACCGATGATGCGCTTATTCAGGAATTTCTGAACAAGGGCGGTAAGATCAGTGTTGGTAAGACCAAACCGATGCCCCATGAGTTGGGTTTGAGCAAGAATGCTTGGAACAACCCGATGACGAAAGAAGAGAAGGCAGCGCGGGATAAGAAGTGA
>CAYWIR010000187.1:0-5713 GCA_964458375.1 uncultured Neptunicoccus sp. | reverse complement strand
TCGTAGTAGACCTTGCCTGAACACACGACCACGCGTTTGATTTTGTCGTCTTTCACCAGTGTGGTATCTGAATTGCCGACTTGTGCATCATCCCACAGTACGCGGTGGAAAGATGAGCCTTCGGACATTTCATCCAGCGTGCTGACCGCCATTTTGTGGCGCAACAAGGATTTTGGCGTCATCAGGATCAGCGGTTTGCGATAGCTGCGGTGCATTTGGCGGCGCAGAATGTGGAAATAGTTCGCAGGGGTCGTACAGTTGGCGACGATCCAGTTGTCATTGCCACACATCTGCAAGAACCGCTCCAAACGGGCAGAGGAATGCTCTGGGCCTTGGCCTTCAAAGCCGTGAGGCAGCAGGCAGACAAGGCCAGACATGCGCAGCCATTTGGTTTCACCAGACGAAATGAACTGGTCGAACATGATCTGCGCACCATTGGCAAAATCGCCAAACTGCGCTTCCCACAGGGTCAGTGCGTTTGGTTCGGCCAGTGTGTAGCCATATTCATAGCCCAGAACCGCGTATTCCGAGAGCATCGAGTCGATGACTTCGTATTGCGCGTGGGTGTCTGGGATGTGGTTCAGCGGCAGGTAGCGTTCTTCGGTCTTCTGATCGATGATGCCTGAATGGCGCTGGGAAAACGTGCCGCGTGTACAGTCTTGGCCCGACAGGCGCACAGGGTAGCCTTCGGTTTGAAGGGAGCCAAAGGCCAAAGCCTCGGCGGTGGCCCAATCAAAGCCTTTGCCTGTGTTGAACATCTGTTTCTTAGCGTCCAGCAAGCGGCCCACTGTTCGGTGAACGTTGTAGCCTTCGGGCAGGGTGGTCAGCGCTTCGCCGACCTTATTCAACGTGGATTTGTCCACGGCGGTTGCGCCGCGCTGGTATTCTTCGCCCCGTTTGTCGAGGTGGGACCAGCGCCCATCAAGCCAGTCAGCCTTGTTGGGTTTATAATCTTTGCCCGCGTCGAATTCTTCGTTCAAATAGGCTTGGAAGGCCGCTTTTTGATCTTCGATTTCGCCTTCTGGGATCAGGCCATCCTTGACCAAACGATCCGTATAGACCGCCAATGTGGTCCTTTGGGTTTTGATCTTGGCATACATTTCAGGGTTCGTGAACATGGGTTCATCGCCCTCGTTATGGCCGAAACGGCGATAACAAATGATGTCGAGCACAACGTCTTTGTGGAACTTCTGGCGGAATTCAGTCGCCACTTTGGCTGCGTGAACCACCGCTTCAGGATCATCGCCGTTTACGTGGAAGATCGGGGCTTCCACCATCAGGGCGATGTCTGTGCAATAGGGGCTGGAGCGTGAGTTGTGCGGCGCTGTGGTGAAGCCGATTTGGTTGTTGACCACGATATGCATCGTGCCGCCTGTTTTGTGCCCTTTGAGGCCAGACAGACCGAAACATTCTGCCACAACACCTTGGCCTGCAAAGGCTGCATCGCCATGCAACAGGATTGGCAGGACTTTGATGCGTTCTTCATCATCAAGCTGTTCTTGTTTGGCGCGGGCTTTGCCGAGCACAACGGGGTTTACAGCTTCGAGGTGTGAGGGGTTGGCCGTCAGGGACAGGTGAACGGAGTTGCCATCAAATTCACGATCAGACGACGCGCCGAGGTGGTATTTCACATCGCCAGACCCATCAACATCATCAGGTTTGTAGCTGCCGCCCTGAAATTCGTTGAAAATCGCGCGGAAGGGTTTTTGCATCACGTTTGACAGCACGTTTAGGCGGCCACGGTGGGGCATACCGACAATAATGTCTTGCACACCGAGCGATCCGCCCCGTTTGATGATCTGCTCCATCGCAGGGATCAGGCTTTCGCCGCCATCAAGGCCAAACCGTTTGGTGCCTGTGTATTTCACATGCAGGAATTTCTCAAAGCCTTCTGCTTCAACCATTTTTTGCAAAATAGCTTTACGGCCTTCTTTGGTGAACTGGATTTCTTTGCCGAGGCCTTCGATCCGTTCTTTCAGCCAGCTGGCTTGTTCTGCATCGGAAATATGCATGTATTGCAGCGCAAATGTGCCACAATAGGTTCGTTTCACGATAGCGAGGATTTCGCGCATGCTGGCGGTTTCAAGGCCAAGCACATGATCTAGAAAGATCGGGCGATCCATGTCCGCTTCGGTAAAGCCGTAGTTTTCTGGCTGCAATTCAGGCAGCGGTGGGCGGGTGTGCATTTTCAAGGGATCAAGGTCCGCGTTTAAATGCCCGACGATCCGATAGGCGCGGATCAACATCAGCGCGCGGATGGAATCGAGCACGGCGGCGCGAATTTGATCTTCGGACACAGGCACGCCTTTTTCGGCCGCCTTTGCTGTGATCTTTTTCGTGGCATTTACGGATGGATCATCGCCCCACTGTCCATCCAGTGCCGCTGTCAGATCGTCGGCAGGTTGCGGGGGCCAATCGGAGCGGGACCAGCTTGGGCCAGAGGCTTCTGCCACCACTTCGCCTGATGGATCGCCCATGGCTCTGAAGAAATCAGCCCAAGCCGCATCAACCGCGTTGGGGTCTTGTGCGTATCGCGCATAAAGCTGTTCAATATATTCCGCGTTATGCCCTTGCAAAAAGGAGTCCGCATGGAATTGAGCGTTGGAGGGGTGTTCGGTCATTGTTGGCTCCTGTGAAAGGCGGGCGTCGCGTCTTTGGGTGCGGTGGGATTTCGGTGGGCGTTTGTCATCGGTGTTTCGGGGTATCCAAACCGATCAAACATCCACGCTGTACGGTGTTTGACCTGCTCTATGGCGGGTTTGGTGTAGAAATCTGGAACGGAGTACTGTCGCCGCATGGCGGTGTTGTCCCTCGCGTGGTGAAGCGTTTTTGGCAGCGGAGTGCCGAGTTCTGAGTGCAGAGCGTTCATGTCCGCATCGAAAGTTTCAAGGTGCAAGAAGCGATCAATGACGCAGGTGTTATCTACAAAGCAGATGTTGTGATCATCCAAGAACAAATCCGAGTTGATAAAATCCGCAAAAACGCTGCGCATCTGGGTCATTGGGGTGTCGGTCCCGATCAATCCTGCCTTGGTCCCGCGGGTCAGAAACATACTGAGCGCGCGATCAAAGGGATTGCGCATGGTCGCGACCTTTAAGGCGTTATCAAAGAACTCTGCACCCACGTCTTCGCGTAAGTGCGCAGCGGGGAGGTGGGACTTGATCAAAAGACGCGGAAAACGATCGCGCATCTTTTGCATGCCAAGGCCGCGTGCGCAGACGACACCGTGGCTCGATTGAACGGGCAAGGTTTCAAGCGTGATGGTTTCGGGAATGGCCGCTGGGTCCATACACAGCGGTTGCAACACCATTTCGGCGCTGGAACTGCCCGTCTTATGGGTTTTCAGGAACACAAAGTTATGGGTGTAAGAGACAAGTGTCATCCCATGTGATCCTTTGAAGGTGTTGCGGTTTGGGCCATGAGGTTCGCGGCAAAAACGCAAGAAACAGAGATTGCCTGTCGGGCGGGGTTTACCCCGCCTTTCGTATGGCGAGGTAACCCCCGCCCGACAGGCAGTTTCTGGTTCATCCAATCGCTTTCAGGACAGCTTCGCCCAAGCTGGCAGGGCTGTCAGCCACAACGATACCAGCGGATTTCATGGCTTCGATTTTGGATTCTGCATCACCGACACCACCCGCAACAATCGCGCCAGCGTGGCCCATGCGGCGGCCCGGAGGTGCCGTGCGGCCAGCGATAAAGCCAGCTGTTGGTTTTGAACGGCCTTTCTTGGCTTCGTCGGCCAAGAATTGCGCGGCTTCTTCTTCAGCAGAGCCACCGATTTCACCCAGCATGATGATGGAGTGAGTTTCGTCATCCGCGAGGAACATTTCCAAGCAGTCAATGTGCTCTGTGCCTTTGATTGGGTCGCCGCCGATGCCGATGGCTGTGGATTGGCCCAGACCCGCAGCCGTTGTTTGACCAACCGCTTCGTATGTCAGTGTGCCAGAACGGGATACGATGCCAACAGAGCCGCGCTTGTGGATGTGACCTGGCATAATGCCGATTTTACAGGCGTCTGGTGTGATGATGCCTGGGCAGTTTGGGCCGATTAGACGGGATTTAGAACCCTCAAGAGCGCGTTTTACCTTCATCATGTCCAAAACAGGGATGCCTTCGGTGATGCAGACGATCAGTTCCATTTCAGCGTCGATGGCTTCGAGGATGGAGTCCGCAGCAAACGGTGGAGGAACGTAGATCACGGAAGCGTTGGCCTCGGTGACGTGCTTGGCTTCGTGAACAGAGTTGAACACTGGCATGCCAAGGTGGGATTGTCCGCCTTTGCCTGGTGTCACGCCACCAACCATTTTGGTGCCGTATTCTATGGCTTGTTCAGAGTGGAACGTGCCTTGTGAGCCTGTGATGCCTTGGCAGATCACTTTGGTATTTTCGTCTACGAGTACGGCCATGTTTTGGGTCCTTTTGTTAACCGCCTATTGCGGCTCGATAATATTTCTTCCCTTTAATGGGAGGAAGGGGGTTGAGTGTCATGATTTTGCCGCCGCGTGCTTTCGTGCTCGCTGTGCCCGTTATGGGATCGACGCTAATTTCAGTATCGCTCTTCACGGAGGCAGCTGTCGCGATGGCCAACCCGACCGCTAACACGCCCGGATCTTCATTCGATGCGAATACCATAGAGCATTTGCCGTTTCGGATGTTCACAGAGAGATTAAGGGTCTGATGGAAAAACGTTCCAGTTTTTTCGCTTTGGATCATACCGTATTTGGTGGCTTCGGCCGCTGTGCGACGAAAGCTGGGGGAAGTGTTTATACAGAGGTCTTCAAAAATCGGGATCACTGACGCGATATCCACGGATTTTATACCCGGTTCGGCAACCTGTACTGCGCGTTGCTCTGTAGAAGGCGTCTTTGATGGCGTTGTAGTCGGTGTGCAGGCCATAAGCGAAATGCTTGCAATCAAACATGCTGCTTTGAGGACGGGAAGGCGCGGAAAAACAATCATTATTGTGTCCCCGCAGGCTTAATCAGCAGTGCCTGAACGTTGTCGTCGAGCCAAATTTTGGCTTTGTTGGTGAGTTTGAATTTGAACCCCACCTCTTGTGCGGCTGCGCGCAGGGTGTGCTGGGTGAAGTAATTGACATGATCGGGGTAGCGGAAACCTGGCCATTTCGCGCCCACCATACGGCGGTTGAGCGAGCCGTAGTTGGGAACGCGCACGAAGGCTTTTCCACCCGGTTTGAGGCAGCGAAAGCAACCTGCGAGAAGTTCACGGTATTGTACTTCGTGTTCGAGATAGCTGTGCATCATGACGCTGTCGAAGTGGTTTTCGGGCAGGGTAAAGATACGTTCGGCCCCAGCACCTTGATAACACTCTCCGCCCAAGGCGCGCATTTTTTCATCGGCGCGGGCGTGTAGATGTTTGGATATCTCAATCCCGTAAGGTTCAAACGGCGGGGTCCAGCGCACGACTTCGCCGCATCCGATATCTAGGATTTTCCCTGGTCCAAGCAATTTGAGGTATTTCTTTTGCGGGTCGCCTTTTAGGCGATATCCCAGCATGCGGACCTGAGCGGCCAAGCGTTTTAGTGGGCCGCGTTTCTTTTTGCGCTCCGCATCTTCAGCCCAGAATGTTTCTTCCCATGCAAAGTCTTCTTCGAGCGCTTCGTAAGCGGCAGGGTTGCGCAGGAACACAAAATTACAAGCGTTGCATTGCCCGATTTTCCACGTGTCGCGGGCAAATTTTGCCAAGTCAGCCA
>CAYWIR010000186.1:0-5735 GCA_964458375.1 uncultured Neptunicoccus sp. | reverse complement strand
GGGGCCGTAGGGAACCCCTAGATCGCGCCTATTCTCCCCCTCCCAGGGAATGGACATAGGCGGAAACGGCGCGAACATCGGCTTCGTTTAGGCGTTGGCCCCAAGCGGGCATGACCCCGAAACGAGAGTAAGTAATGGTTTCAATTAACGTGTGTTTGTCACGACCATAGAGCCAGATTGCATCGGCCAAGTTGGGCGCGCCTTGGTCGCGGTCCCCTTGAGCGTTGTCACCGTGGCATGCGGTGCAATTGTCTTTGAACACCGCCTCACCTTTGGCTGCGATATCTGTATCAAAGTCTGCATTAGACAGCGAAAATACATATTCGGCAGCGGCGAGAATGTCTTCCTTTTCAAGGATTTCACCAAAAGCTGGCATTTCGGAATAATGTGCATCGTCGTCGGTGACATTGCGAACGCCATGGCGCACGGTATGGACAATTTGATCCATGTCGCCACCCCACAGCCAATCATCGTCCAGCAAGTTGGGGTAACCTTTGGCCCCTGCCGCGCCAGACCCGTGACATTGCGAACATTGAGCGCGGAACACTGAACCACCGCGCGCAATGGCATACCTGTTGAGCGTTTCGTCTTCGGAGAGGGTGGTCATGTCAGCATCCACCAACTGTGCCACCAGATCAGAGTTTTGCGCTTCGTGTGCGGTGATGTCTTTGACAACGGCGCCCCGTGTGGACCATCCCATCAAGCCAGCCGTAGCCCCTGACAACATTGGCCACGCGGGAAAGGCGATGGTGTACCCGATGCCCCAAACGATGGTGGCATAGAGGGTCCAAAGCCACCAACGGGGCAGTGGGTTATTCAGTTCTTGAATGCCATCCCAACTGTGGCCTGTGGTTTCAATGCCTGTGGCTTCGTCCAACTCTTCTTTAGCCATGATCATCCCCTTTCAAGGAAGTGCAGGTGCCGCCTGATTTGCAATTGGCGCAGGGGGATAAGGTTTCGTTGCGCAAGGGTATTTTGCTGACAGAATTGTAAATTTTGGTGCTGCCAGGGCGAAACGCCCAAAGAATGACGCTGACAAAGAAGACGAACATCAACAGCAGAACCCAGCTGTCGGCAATTTCGCGCAGGAGTGAATAAGTTTCCATGGGTCCGCTCCTATCGGCTGGCGTCTGGGGTGAAGGTTGAAAAATCGACCATGGTGCCAAGCACCTGAAGATAGGCAATCAGTGCGTCCATTTCGGTCAGCTCTTTTTGCCCGTCAAAATTGGATATCGCAGCGCCTGGATAGCGTTCCAACAGGTTATCGTAATCACTGTCTGGGTCCGCTTGGTCGCGAAAATCCGCGACGGCGGCTTTGATCATTTCATCGGTGTAGGGAACGCCCACAAACCGATGTGTTTTTAGCAGGGCTTTGATCTGGTCAGGCTCAATCCGCGTTTCGGCAAGAAAGGCATATTTTGGCATGATGGATTCAGGCACCACCGATTGTGGGTCCATCAAGTGATCCACATGCCATGCATCGGAATAGCGGCCCCCAACCCGTGCCACATCGGGGCCTGTGCGTTTTGATCCCCATTGGTGCGGGTGGTCATACATGCTTTCTGCTGCCAAGGAATAATGGCCGTAGCGTTCGACCTCGTCACGCATTGGGCGGATCATCTGGCTGTGACAGACGTAGCAGCCTTCGCGTACGTAGATGTCTCGCCCTGTCAGTTCCAAAGGAGAATAGGGGCGTACGCCGTCCACTTCTTCGATGGTATTTTCCAGCCAGAACAGTGGTGCGATTTCCACTATGCCCCCAACGGTGACAGTGAGCAGGGAAAAGACCAGCAGAAGCGTTGGGCTTTTCTCTAGGATGGCGTGTTTATCAAGGAATGCCATGGTGTTGTTCCTTATTCAGCAGGAGTAGCAAAGGGGAGGGAGACATGGGCGGGTTTGGCCCCGCGAATGGTCATCCACATGTTCCAGCACATGATCAGTGCACCAGAGAGGAAGAGGATACCGCCCAGGCCGCGAACGACATACATTGGGAATTTGGCAGCCACTGTGTCAGCGAAAGAGTTTACCAAGAAGCCTTGGTCATCCACTTCGCGCCACATCAAACCTTCCATGATGCCCGTGACCCACATGGAGGCGGCGTAAAGAACGATACCGATTGTGGCGAGCCAGAAGTGCCAGTTGATTGCTGAGGTGGAGAACATCTCTTTGCGGCCCCACAAACGCGGCGTGAGGAAGTAGATACAGGCAAAGGTAATCATGCCGTTCCACCCAAGGGCGCCAGAATGCACGTGTCCGATGGTCCAGTCTGTGTAATGCGACAAGGAGTTCACAGCGCGGATCGACATCATCGGCCCTTCGAATGTGGACATGCCATAAAAGCCGAGCGACAGAACGAACATCCGCAGGATTGGGTCGGTGCGCAGTTTGTCCCATGCGCCTTGCAGGGTCATAAGGCCGTTTATCATGCCGCCCCATGACGGCATCCAAAGGATGATGGAAAACACCATGCCAAGGGTCGCGGCCCAATCGGGCAAAGCGGTGTAGTGCAGGTGGTGTGGACCTGCCCAGATGTAGAGAAAGATCAGGGCCCAGAAGTGAATGATGGAGAGTTTATAACTATAGACGGGGCGACCCGCTTGTTTTGGGACGAAGTAGTACATCATGCCAAGAAAGCCTGCAGTGAGGAAGAAACCCACGGCGTTGTGACCGTACCACCACTGCGTCATGGCGTCTTGCACACCGCTAAAGACCTGCACGGATTTGCTGCCCCAAATGCTGACAGGGATCGAGAGGTTGTTGATCAGGTGCAGCATGGCAACTGTGATGATGAAGGAGAGGAAGAACCAGTTGGCCACGTAGATATGCCGTTCGCGGCGTTTGAAAATGGTGCCGAGGAATACCGCAAGATACGCGAGCCAAACGATGGTCAGCCAGATATCCACATACCATTCAGGTTCTGCGTATTCTTTGGATTGTGTCGCGCCCAGCAGGTATCCCGTGGCCGCCAAAACGATGAACAGTTGGTAGCCCCAAAACACAAACCAGTTGAGGTTGCCGCCCCAAAGACGGGCGCTGGATGTGCGTTGCACCACGTAAAACGAAGTGGCGATCAGGGCATTGCCGCCAAAAGCAAAGATTACGGCGCTGGTGTGTAAGGGGCGCAAGCGTCCAAAGTTGGTGAAGGGTTGGCCCCAATCAAAATTCAGTTCTGGGAATGCCAATTGAAAGGCGATAAAGGTGCCAACCAGAAATCCAGCGATGCCCCAAAAGGCAGTTGCGATGACACCTGCGCGGATCACACCATCTGCATAACCCGATGCGTTGACAGGGACGGGTGTGGGGTCCCCGACACGGCCGAGTGTCCAGAGGAACAAACCGCCAGCAACCAACATAATCAAAAGCGCATGGACCTTATAGGCGACATCCGCCGCCCAGTTTGACGCAATTGCCGCAAAAATGGTGATGGCACAGAGGACCACCAGCTTAACAAAATCCATAAGACACCTTTGAGTTTTGGGTGCTCCGAGACGGAGAACACACCTGTTCGCAGGTTATTGTTTATGTGCTTGCTGAGGGTCTAACTTTGATCTGAGTCAAGTTTTCAGAATTTTGTTAGATTAAATTTCCAGATCGTCGCCAGATATCTGGCGTAGCGCATCGGCGTCGCGCACCACAAAGCTGCGGCGGTCGGTGAATTCAAGGATGCCTTGTTTCTTTAGACCCGTGATTTGACGGCTGACGGTTTCAAGCGTTAGGCCAAGGTAGTTTGCGATTTTTTCGCGGGTTAGGGGCAAGGCAAGCTGTGGTTTCGATCCATCTGCCAGTTCCAGATGCTCGCGTCTTGCCAGCATAGAAATAAAAGTCGCCACTTTTTCTTGAGCGGTTTTGCGGCCTAGCAACAACATCCAATCGCGTGCGGCATCTAGTTCATCAAGTGTGATTTCAATCATGCGTTCGCTGATGTGAGGTGTGGTGGTCATTAGGGTTTCGAACGGTTTGCGTTCAAATCGGCATAGGGTTACGTCGGTGGACGCAGTTACATCAAATTTGCTTTCTGTTCGCCCAGGGCGGCCCAAGAAATCAGACGGCAACAGCAGCCCGAGGATTTGTGTGCGCCCGTCTTCCAGTGTTTTACCAAGTGTAGCGACTCCGCTGACCACGCTGGCGACAAATTTCATCTCATCCCCTTGCCAGACAATTGGTTCCCCAGCCTTATATGTGCGGTAGGATTTCATTTGCTCCATAACCGCCAATTCCGTGTCATCTGCGCGAGAACAGACCGCGCGATGGCGGATTGGGCAATCGCTGCATTTGATGCGCGGTGTTATCGGTGCATTCAACGGGCTCGGTCCAAAGTAGAATCTATCGGATGATCTGTTGGTGATCGTCTTTAATCTACACTGAACTTGCACACTCTACCAGTGAAACGGTCGCGGTGTTTTCGCGTCGTGGTTCTTAAAACATGACCGACAAAAGCCACCGGGATATGGCGGGAAGCTAATGAGGATGGCTAGGCAAACCACATCCGAGATGACGAAGGGCAAGTTCGGTGGTGCGCGCACCTGTTGCGGACCTATTGTGCTGGACAGTGGCACCGCTTGCTTACAAATTGTGGAACAGCGTTGGTGACGGTGAGACGAGAGAAGAGGCAGAAATGCAATACCATCTAAATGGTTTCAAATCTGGTGATCCTTCGATTGCGTCGGCGTTGGATACCAGTGCCGCGCCACAAGACCAAGTGGACGTTTTGATTGTGGGGTGTGGCCCTGCGGGCTTGACCCTCGCGGCGCAATTGTCTGCCTTTTCGGAAATTTCGGTGCGGATCATGGATCGCAAGTCTGGACCTTTGGAAATGGGGCAAGCGGATGGAATTGCATGCCGTTCTATCGAGATGTTCGAAGCCTTTGGTTTTGCCGAAAAGGTCATCAAAGAAGGGTACTGGGTAAATGAAGTGGCGTTCTGGCGGCCCAACGGGGACGGGCAGGGGCTGCATCGTGCGGATCGCATTCAAGACGTGGAAGATGATCTGTCCGAGATGCCACATGTGATCCTCAGCCAAGCACGTATTCATGATTTCTTTCTTGAGGTGATGGCAAACGCGCCGCGCCGATTGAAGCCTGATTATAACCGCGAATTGGTGTCGGTTGAAAAGACTGCGGATGGTACGCATCCCGTGACGGCCACGTTCAAGTGCCTTGAAACTGGGACCGTTGAAACGATTAAAACCCGCTATCTTGTGGGGTGCGATGGGGCGCATAGCACGGTGCGCCGCTCTTTGGGTCACCCGCTTAAAGGAGAGTCTGCACGCCAACTTTGGGGCGTTATGGATGTTTTGATGGCCACAGACTTTCCCGACATTCGGTTGAAAGCGGCGATCCAGTCTGCGGATGCGGGCAGCATTTTGGTGATCCCGCGTGAAGGCGGTTACATGGTGCGTTTGTACATTGAACTGGATGCGCTCAAGGACGGGGAACGGGCGGCGGATCGCAATGTAAGTGCAAAGCAGCTTATTTCAAAAGCACAAAGGATATTTGCGCCTTTTACCTTGGACGTGAAACAAGTGGTTTGGTGGTCGGCCTATGAAATTGGCCAAAGGGTGTGCGATGCGTTTGATGATGTGCCTGCGGATAAGCGCGCGCATGAATCCCCGCGTGTATTCATTGCAGGAGATGCCTGTCACACGCACAGTCCCAAAGCGGGCCAAGGGATGAATGTGTCTATGGCGGATGCGTTCAATTTGGGCTGGAAGCTGGCGGCTGTCTTGCGGGGGCAGT
>CAYWIR010000185.1:0-5739 GCA_964458375.1 uncultured Neptunicoccus sp. | reverse complement strand
TGCATTGGACGCGAGCCAAGAGCTGTTAGAGATGGTTTTAACTCGGCTCAAAGTCACTTTAAAATATGAAGTGACAGAAAATTCAGTCACGCGACCAGATGGTGTGAGCGTTGACCTTCACGGTGATCACCCTTTGGCCGTGGTTGGGCGTTTGGTGCAGCAAGATTTCTGTATTTTGCAAAAGGCACGGGATGAACACATCCTAACAGGGGCGGTTTTGTGTTTTCCGTCAAATTGGCGTTTGGGCGAAAAGATGGGGCATCCTCTGTCCACGATCCATGCCCCCGTTGAAAGCTATGACGCCACCATGGGAAAGCGGGTTCAACGCATTTTTGACGGTATTTCCCCCGACACCCCAGTTTGGCGCGCCAATTACCTGCTCTATGCCACTGCGAATTTGCATCAACCAAACCGCGAGGCGCGGGCCAGCAAGGAAACAGGCAAATTCATCAGGGTAGAGCGGCAATCATTGATCAAATTGCCGAAAACGCAGGCTGTGGTCTTTGGCATTCACACCCATGTTGTCGCCATAGAGAGCGTTTCGGCAGAGGATCGCGAAACCTTCATGTCGGCTTGGGAAACCAGCCATCACTACCACGTAAACGGCTCTGATTAACGACCGAGAACGGTTCCAAGCCTAAACTTCATCTTTGGGGTTTCCGCCACATGCCTGTTCAGGCGTTTGTTGACCAAGCCAAAGAACGCAACAATCAACAGTGTGATCAGAATGAAATAGAAGGCGACGATCGGGTAGGCCACAAATGGGTTGAACGTATTTTCCGCGAAATAGTTCGCGTAATAAAGCCCGTCACCCTGTCGGCGCCATGCAGGAAAGCCTGAGAAAAAGATCAAAGCGGTGGAGTGAAACAGGAAGATCGACTCGTTCGAGTAGGAGGGCCAAGCAAGGCGCAACATGGTCGGGAAGACGATCCTGCGGAATTTTGTGCGCCCGTTCATGCCAAATGCGTTCGCAGCCTCTACATCGCCTTTCGGGACGGAGCGTAGCGCCCCTGTAAAGATCTCTGCGCTGTAGGCGGATGTGTTGAGGAACAGCACAATCAGCGCCCCAAGCCAGGCCTTGGTCAGCCAACTGGTCTGCGCAGACAGCACCACAAAGCCGAGATCCCATTCAAACCCCATACGGGGGATCAATACGAACAGCTCATAAGCAAAAAAGAACTGAATAAACAATGGTGAGCCGCGAAAGACAAAGACAAAAATCTCTGACGGGACACGCAACAGCGGCCCTGCGTTGACGCGGGCGAAGGCCAGTGCAGTTGCAAAGATGAAGCCAAAGATGATGGCCAGAACGGCAAAATACACGTTCCAGATCATACCGCTGCCGATCAAAACAAACTGATCGCACAAGGTTATGTCCGTCTTTGGCAACAGGCGTTCCCCATAGCCAAAGGCCCGCAAACCATAATCCCATAGGGTTTGTGTACAGCTCATGTGGCCACCGCCATACCGCGTGATGCACGGGTAAAGATGCGATCAAAGGTGCGTTGG
Source organism: uncultured Neptunicoccus sp. (assembly GCA_964458375.1). Lineage (GTDB taxonomy): Bacteria > Pseudomonadota > Alphaproteobacteria > Rhodobacterales > Rhodobacteraceae > Amylibacter. The sequence goes on along the minus strand of CAYWIR010000185.1, from coordinate 4,230 downwards.
CTGATCCACGTCAGGAACAGGTAGAACACCAGCAGCGCGCCAAAATACCATATGCGCCAGTCTGGATGCGCATAGGTGTAGACTTGGGTTTTCATGCTCCCCAACTCTTTGGCCCAATAAACGATGTCTTTGACGCCGAGCAGGAACAGCAAGGGGGTTGCTTTGATTAGGATCATCCAAAGGTTCGACAGACCTGGCAGGGCATAGACCCACATTTGGGGCATGTGAACGCGCCAGAAGGTTTGCCGTTCGGACATGCCAAAGGCGCGGGCTGTTTCAAGTTGGCCCTTGGGAACGGCATTCAACGCGCCATGTAAGGTGTTGGCCGTAAAGGCCCCAAAGACGATAGCGAAGGTGATGACCGCAAGCGTAAAGCCCCATGCCTCGTGATAGAATTGGGCTGACGCGCCAAGGGGCATTTTAGCGGCCTGACAGACCACAAATTCATTGCCTTGATAGACAGGGGTAAGGACATCGGCGCATTTGATTTTGTGGCGGATGTATTCAACCCCTTGATCAAGGGCGATGGGAAAAAACAGAAAGAAGACAAGGTCGGGAACGCCGCGCACAATTGAGGTGTAGCCAAGGCCAAACCAGCGGATCGGGGCGAATTTAGACCGACGCGCCAGTGCGCCAGCGAACCCCAAAAACAGAATTGGCGGAACCACCGCGAGTAGCAGGCCCATAACGGTCAAGATGCTGGTATACATCGCCGCGTGTTTGGCCGTGGTGAGATAACAGGAAAGCCACGTAAGCCCTTCAAGGCTGCGCGGGTCTGCGCAATATTCAAACATGGGTGTTTGACCTGACTTCGTGGGAAAGACGTTTCATTTCATAAGGGTAGGGCGGTCGCGTGAACGACCGCCCAGGATCAGCTTACCACTGTGGCGCGCTGTCTTCGAACCATTTGGCAAGCATTGTGTTCAATGTGCCGTCTTCTTTCATGGAGTCGATCGCCGCGTTCATTTTGGCTTTCAGCTCTGTATCGCTTTCGCGCATGCCCATGGCAACACCGCCACCAATGGACACATCTTCACCGACATAAGCCAACATGCCGTTGCTTTCGGCAACGATTGGCGCGAGGAAGTCTTTGTCGGCCAGAACCGCATCTGCTTCGCCGTTTTTCACAGCCGCAATGGTTTCGTCTGGTGTTGCAAATTCAACCAGCGTTGCGCCTGAGGAGGCCACGAAACCCGCTTGGATCGTGTTGGTTTGTGCGGCGATGATGCCTTTCATCAAATCAACGGACCCATCAGCCAAAGCCACATAGGATGAAGGTGAAGCTGGGATGTATTCGTTTGTGAAATCAATCACTTCGTCGCGTTCTGCTGTTACGGACATGCCTGCGATGATGGTGTCATAGTTGCCAGATACGAGGTTTGGGATAATGCTGTCCCATTCGTTTGTGACCCATGTGCAATCGAGTTCTGCGCGTTTGCAGATTTCATCGCCCAACTCACGTTCGAACCCGTCAACTTCGCCTTTGTCGTTGATGAAGTTGTAGGGAGGGTAAGCGCCTTCTGTGCCCATACGCACGGTGTCAGCGAAGGCTGCGCCTGTGGCAAGTGCCGATACGGCCGCTGCGAGTAGTAGTTTTTTCATGTGTTCTCTCCTGGTTGAACGGGTTTTGGTGTTTAGTGCGTCGAGCTTAAGAACTGCTGCAAACGCGTTGATTTTGTTTGATTAAAGACTTCATCTGGCGTGCCTTGTTCCTCGATCACACCTTGATGAAGGAAGATCACATGGCTGGCCACGTCGCGGGCCATTTTCATATCGTGCGTGACCAGCAACATGGTGCGGCCTTCTGCAGCCAGATCGCGTATGACGGTGACGACTTCGGCTTCTGTTTCGGGATCGAGCGCAGAGGTCGGTTCGTCAAACAGCATCGCTGAGGGTTCCATGGCCAATGCCCGCGCAATTGCGGCCCGCTGTTGTTGCCCACCTGACAGTTGGGAGGGATACATGTCAGCTTTGTCACCGATCCCGACTTTTTCAAGTAGGGCACGGCCTGCGGCTTCGGCGTCAGCTTTGTCACGGCCAAGAACAGTGACAGGGGCTTCGATCACATTTTGGAGTATGCTGAGATGGGACCACAGGTTAAACTGTTGAAATACCATGGAAAGGTTGGTGCGAAAGCGGCGCACTTGATCCGTGTCTTTGGGCTCGCGATTGGCATCATCACGGGTCCATGCCACGGATTCCCCGCCGATCACAATGTCGCCCTGTTGCGCCGTTTCCAGCAGATTCACACAGCGCAGAAGGGTGGACTTGCCAGAACCAGAGGAGCCAATAAGCGCAATGACATCGCCTTTATGCGCGGTCAAATCCACGCCTTTGATGACCTGTAAGTCACCATAGCTTTTGTGGATATCGCGCAGTTCGATTACTGGGGTGTCAGTGGTGGCAGTCACAAAAAGTTCCAAATGGAGGTTCGTTAAGGGCAAACCTTGGGGCAGGTGATGGAACATGTCAATTGTAGAAACGGCGTTTTCCGTTGATTTTCCGCCATAGAAAAGAGATTCAAGATGCTGTGCAACTATTTGTTTTTATTATATTTACCACTCAACCTTTTGGCTTGTGTTTGCTGCGACGGCATCTTTCAGAACAGTATTTCACATCCTCCCAAACGTCCTTCCACTTTTTACGCCAAGTGAACGGTCGCTGACATACGATGCACGTCTTTTGCGGCAGGTCAGACTTTTTCATGTGCGTCCAACGCCTTAAAAAACCGTAAAGAATCCGCTGTTATGGCTTCGCGTTTGTCGTCGGACATGCGCTGGAAGCTTTTGTAGATCAGCCCCATACGTGGATTGCCCCGCAGCTTTGCGCCATTACGTTCCAGAAAATCCCAATAAAGATAATTAAAGGGGCAGGCGTCTGGGCCGTTCTTCTTGGTGACTTTGTAGCGGCAAGATTTACAATAATCTGACATCTTATTGATGTACGCACCGCTCGCTGCATAGGGTTTTGAGGCAAGTAGGCCATCATCGGCAAACAGAACCATGCCTGATACATTGGGCAATTCCACCCATTCATAGGCATCCGCATAGACCAGCAGATACCATTCATTAACCTCGTCAGGGTTGAGACCTGCAAGAAGAGCAAAGTTACCGAGCACCATAAGGCGTTGGATATGGTGGGCGTAGGCGTTGGCTTTGGTTTCAGACACACATTGACGCAAACAGTTCATTTGCGTGTCTGCAGTCCAATAAAAGTCGGGCAGGGCGCGTGTGGCGTTCAGTGCGTTTTGTGCTTTGTAATCGGGCATCTTGAGCCAATAAATGCCCCGCACATATTCACGCCAGCCAAGGATTTGGCGAATGAAACCTTCAACCGCGTTTAAGGGCGCATCGCCGCGATGATACGCATCTTCAGCGGTTTTGATGCAGTCAAGCGGGTCAAGAAGGCCGCAATTGAGATAGAAGCTGATGTGGCTGTGGAACATCCATGGTTCACCCTGCACCATGGCATCTTGGTAATCGCCAAATTGGGGCAGGCGGTGTGCGATAAATTCATCCAACACGATTTGGGCCTGATCTGGGGTCACGGCAAAAGGAAATGGATGTAGGTCGCCGAAATGATCGCTAAATTCCGCCTCAACGAGCGTCAGCACATCCTTGGTGATGGCGTCTGGTTCAAAAGATGTGGGGCTTGGCACGTTCAGCCCATCTTTGGGTGGTTTTCGGTTGTCCGCGTCGTAATTCCATTGGCCGCCAATTGGGTCTTTGCCATCCATCAGAACACCGTATTTGCGGCGCATGTCGCGGTAGAAGTACTCCATCCGCAATTGTTTGCGCCCTTTGGCCCAAGCGGCGAAGTCTGCGGGTGCGGAGAGGTAACGGTCGTCTTGGCGCAGATCGACGGACACGCCAAGGACCTTGGCCCATGTTTCAAACTCCGCCAGCAAACGATATTCGCCGGGGCAGGTGGCCACCACGTTTGAGGCACCTGTATCGGCTAAGGCGCGCATCACTTCACCACGAAAGCTGCCGGTGTTCTGTGGATCGTCGTAGCGTGTGTATCGCACGGTATATCCGTCATCGCGTAAGGTTTGGGCGAAGTGGCGCATGGCGGAGAAGATGAAGGCGATCTTCTTTTTGTGGTGTTTGACATAGGTGGCTTCTTCGCGCAGTTCGCACATGAGGATCACGTCTGTGTCTTTGTCTGCGTCTGTTAACGCGGAGACATTGCGGGATAGCTGGTCACCAAGGATCAATCGGAGTTTCATAA
>CAYWIR010000184.1:0-5746 GCA_964458375.1 uncultured Neptunicoccus sp. | reverse complement strand
CAAAGGGTCTGTTTGATATGGCGAGTATGGAACTCTATGATGAAATCCGCACCGAACAAGCCAAGGTTATGATGGCAGGCGCGGACAAAGGCAGCGCGATTTATTAAGCCAGTCCAATAACAAGTAAGGTTTGGGCCATCCAATAAGTCGCCCAAACCCAAAACGGTGCGATTTTCCGCGCCAAACTTCCCTCGCGCAACACGAACATTTCCAGCCCCAAAACCAAGTCGGACGCCACAAACAACAACGCCCCGAGAGTGACCACGGGCAAACTTTGCGCAAACCCAACCCCGAAAATTCCTAAGCCAACAATCATCGGAACATAGGCCAATACCGCCCAGCGCAATGGCCCCGCCCCGCGAAACAGCATGGGCGTAACCACTAGGGCACACCCAATCATCACAGCTACAATCATCAGATAAGGCATCTGCAAGATCAGCGCAGTGTCCACATTGTCATAACTAAGAAACAGCAGAATATAGGCCACATGCCCTGCTGCAAATGCCGCAATTCCCACCAAAAAATGCCGGTCATGCTTAGAGACAAGCATTACGTCGCCAAGCAGACAAAGGCCCAGCGCAACATACAACAAAAGCGGGCCTTCAAATATCCAAACAGCAACCAACATGGGAGCAATTGCCGCGGCCTTGCACAGAACTTTACCGAGCGACGGTCCTTTGTAACAATACCAACCCCAGTATATCAGAGCAGCGATACCCGCCGCTTGAATCCATTGTGCAGCTGCGAAGTCTCTAACGAGCTCCATCAGCAGCTCTAAATCTCGTCAGGGAAGTGCTTGATTACCATGCGAATAGGGTTCGGCGCTGCCTGTCCCAAGCCACAAATGGACGCATCCACCATTGCCACGGAAAGCTCCTCCAACAGACCCTGATCCCATTTGTCCTCGGACATCAGCTTAACTGCCTTCTCACAGCCAACCCGACACGGCGTACACTGGCCACAGCTTTCGTCTTCAAAGAACTTCAGCATGTTCAGCGCAGCGCCCCGCGCACTGTCCTGCTCGCTCAACACAACGATCGCAGCTGACCCGATAAACGTCCCATGCTCCTGCAAGGTATCGAAATCCATCGGAATATCCGCCATCGTCGCGGGCAGCAAACCAGCAGACGGTCCCCCTGGTTGATAGGCCTTAAACACATGCCCATCCAGCATCCCACCGCAATAATCGTCGATCAATTCCTGCATCGTGGTGCCCGCTGGCGCCAATTTCACACCGGGGTTCTTCACCCGTCCTGAAATCGAATAACTGCGCAAACCTTTGCGACCGTTTGCACCATGATCGCCAAAGATACCGGGTCCAGACCGCGCAACCTTGGCAATCCAGTACAATGTCTCAACGTTATGCACCAAAGTCGGGCGATTAAAAATCCCAACAGACGCCACAAACGGTGGGCGATGACGTGGCATACCGCGCTTGCCTTCAATCGATTCAATCATCGCGCTTTCTTCGCCGCAGATATAGGCTCCTGCCCCACGGCGCAGATCAATGTAACCTTCTTCCACAATCCCAGCCGCTTCCAATTTGGCGATTTCTTCAGCCAAGATGTGCAGAACCGCAGGATACTCATCGCGCATGTAGATGAAGCAAGTCTCCGCCTCCACGGCCCAAGCCGCGATCAGCATCCCTTCAAGGAACACATGCGGCTCCCGCTCTAGGAAGTAGCGATCCTTAAACGTGCCGGGTTCACCCTCATCCCCATTCACAGCCAAATACCGTGGACCGTCGTTCATACGAACAAACGACCATTTTTTGCCAGACGGGAAGCCTGCACCACCCATGCCACGCAAACCGCTTTCCAGAACCTCGTCCTGCACTTCATCGGGCGTCTTTGCACCATCACGCAAGGCCGCAAGTGTTTTATACCCACCATCGTCAGAATATGCTTCGAATTGCTCATAGTCAGGAATGTGAGGATGGGTGTCATCCGCTGCAATCGCGGCCGCAACCTTTTCAACCGTCGCATGGTCCACGTGATTGTGGCCCAGCTCCAATGTTGGGGCCGTATCACACCGTCCCATACACGGCGCACGTAACACACGCACATCTGCACCACTTGAATACTTCGCTGCCAAATCACGCAGCAATTCCTCTGACCCAGCCAATTCACACGCCAAAGAGTCACACACCCGAATAGTCAGATTAGGCGGCGTAGCTTCGCCTTCTTTGACCACATCGAAATGCGCATAAAACGTAGCAACTTCATATACTTCTGTCTGTGCCATCTTCAACTCTTCGGCCAACGCAGCCAAATGCGCCGCAGAAAGATGGCCATACTGATCTTGGATCAGGTGAAGATGCTCAATCAACAAATCCTTGCGACGAGGACGATCCCCCAACAAGGCTTGCACTTCGGCCAGTGCGTCATCCTGCACCTGCCGTCCCTTGGGCGTATGACGCCCCTTGCCCTTACCAGATTTCCAGACGCCTTTGCGTTCATCAAGTGCCATATCGCTCACCCTAAAAAGGAGGTAAATTTCCAAAGCCTTATTCGCACACCACCGTATGCACACGACACCGAAAAGCGACAAATAAATGGGGAATAACGCTCTGCACCAATTAAACCTTGTTTCTTAACGCTTCAGCGGTAACAGTCCTTAACGCACCGAAAACCAGTACAGATATGATCCGATACGTAAGCTTCTTCGCAGTCGTCACTCTCTTACCTGCCATTCTGCTGATCATCGCCTCAGCCAAAGGTGGTTTATATCCAATACTGCCGCTACTCCTGCTTGCAGGTGTTAATCATGTTATCGACGAATTTATCGAAAACCAGCCCGACACCCCAATTGAAAAGCTACTTTCCAACATTTTACCCGTCACGATCGGCGTCTTACATTTTGTTCTTCTGGGCACGGCAATCTGGGCGCTGACCACTCAACCCTTTTCCCTGCTCAGCAAGCTCACACTCTTTGCAGGGTACGCGTTGTACTTTTCCCATGTGTCAAACGCCGTTGCACATGAACTAATTCACCGAACAAAAAAATGGCAATTCCGGTTGGGAAAATGGATGTTTATTTCCATCCTCTTCGGCCACCACACATCGTCCCATCGGCTCGTTCACCACCCCTACGTGGCAACACGCTTTGATCCGAACACATCTCGCTTTGGTGAATCCTTTTACCGTTTCTTCGCCCGTGCATGGCGCGGCTCCTTTCTCACAGGTCTTGGCGCAGAAAATGAACGTTTGGGCTACCCGCCCAACAGTCGTGCGGTAGATGTGAAAAACCCCTATTTCACCTACATTCTGGGTGGTGGCATCTGCCTGGGGATTGTCGCTGGATTTGGCGGCTGGTCAGGTTTTTTCGTCTACCTAGCCCTAGCTTTTTTAACACAATCGGGCCTCCTCCTCACGGATTACGTCCAACATTACGGCTTAACGCGCTCCGAAGGCGCAGATGGCAAGTTTGCCCCCATCGCCCCACATCACAGCTGGAATGCGCCCCATTGGTTTACCCGCAACCTAACGCTGAATGCGCCTCTTCACTCCGATCACCACGCTAAGCCTGCGCGCGCTTACACAGATTTGCAGACACATTCCGCAAACGCCGCACCACAATTGCCCTACAGCCCAGGTATTATGTCTTTGCTGGCCCTATACCCGCCACGCTGGCGCAAGGTAATGCACCCCCGCGTTGCAGAATGGGCCATGCGCCACCGAAACGATACCTAACGCAGATCCACAATTGCGTCCGTCAGGCCCAATCGGCATAGTGGCAGAAAAATTGACAGGCTCTTTTCCATGCGCATTCTCTTAATCACCCTACTCGCTCTTTTCCCATTATCCGCGTCCGCCCAAGACATTGATGGACGGATCATCACAGGAACTGAGTTTCAACGCCTTTCCGAAGGTAAAACCATGTACTTCTCCCAAGATGGCTTCTTCTTCGGGGCAGAACAGTTTTACACCCGCCGTCGCTCCCTATGGCAAAATCGCGGCGAAGACTGCCTTGATGGGGAATGGTACGCCAAAAATGATCTCATCTGCTTTGAATACGGATTGGACACCGATCCAGCATGTTGGCACTTTTATGAACGAAACGGCAGCTATTATGCCCGATCCGAAGGTGCCACATCAGCAGACTTCGATATCTTCATGTACAATCTGGACACAAAGCCACTTGATTGCAAAGGTCCGGGGATTGGCGCTTAAAACAGGCTGCCCTGATCATCCTCAGATTTAGGCTTGGCTTTCACTTTTGAAGGCTTCTTTTTCACAGGCTTTTGGACCTCAACCGTCGCAGAACCGCCCGCACCAACGGCAAAACGCCCATCTTTGAATTGAATCTCCAACGCCTCCGCTGCCCCCGCTGCAACGGTATCCGACACCAACGCACCATCCCCGTCACGCACCACGGCATAGCCCCGCTCCAGCGTTGCTTGATAGCCTAAGGTTTCACGCAACCGCTCCAACCCATCCAACTTACTGCGCCATGTCGTGCCTTGTGTCGTCGCCGCTCGCACAAATCGATTGCCGAACCCTTGCAATCGCTCTGCTTTAGTCTCCACTGCACGCTGCAAAACCTGTGGCCGCAAGCCAGCCCCCTGCTCCACCACCTGCGCCTTTCGCCGATCTACAACACCCTGTAGCGCCCGCGGCAATCGGCTGTCCAACATGTCCAAACGCTGCCGTTGCATTGCAACAATGTCCTCAGGGTTGGGCAAAGCACGCGACACATCCCGCAACCGCTGTTGCCGTCGCGCAAGCCCGTCACTTAGCGCACGCACCCGCCGTTCTTCCATCGACGCCAACCAAGCCGCCAATTCCGCCCGAACGGGCACTGCCAATTCCGCCGCTGCCGTGGGCGTGGGTGCCCGTTGGTCCGACACATAATCTATCAACGTGGTGTCCGTCTCATGCCCCACAGCCGATATCAGCGGAATTTCAGATGCAGCAGCGGCCCGTGCCACTGCCTCTTCGTTAAAACCCCACAAATCTTCCATAGACCCGCCGCCCCGCGCAACAATGATCAAATCAGGTCGCGGCATCGCCCCCCCAGGCGTCATCTGATTGAATCCTTCAATGGCAGCTGACACTTCAGGGGCACAGCGATCTCCCTGCACAGCCACAGGCCACACCAGCACTTTGCGTGGAAACCGATCCCGCAACCGATGCAAAATATCACGGATCACCGCCCCAGACGGCGAGGTCACAACACCAATCACTTCAGGCAAATACGGGATTGGCTGCTTACGATCTTGATCAAACAGCCCCTCCGCCGCCAAGGCTTTCTTGCGTTTTTCCAGCATGGCCATGAGCGCACCAACGCCCGCCACCCGCAACTCCATCACATTCATCTGATATTTGGATTGCTTAGGGAAACTCGTCAGCTTGCCAACGGCAACAACTTCCATCCCCTCCTCAGGCTGCACAGACAGTTTTCCTGCCTGCCCTTTCCAAGTCACCGCATTCAGAACCGCGCCCTCGTCCTTAAGGTCATAATAAATATGCCCCGAGCCATAGCGATTCACCCGTCCAATCTCACCACGCACCCGAACATAGGAAAACTGTCCCTCAATTGTCCGCTTCACAGCGCCCGAAATTTCGGAAACGCTGAACTCAGGCGCGTTTTGGCCCGGTTCTGGGTCATCAATCAGGTCAGACATGGGCGCACTCTCTTGCGGTTCAGGTCTGCCAACCATAAAAGAACCGCAACAACAGGCACAAGAGCGGAGCGCACTTATGAACATCCTTATTTTGGGCAGCGGTGGACGCGAACATTCTCT
>CAYWIR010000183.1:5545-5786 GCA_964458375.1 uncultured Neptunicoccus sp. | reverse complement strand
GCGCGCTGAAGGTAAGGGATATGTTGTTGCGGATGGGGACGTGTTGCACTTCCTGTTTAATACATAAGCTACCTGCGCGGAGGTGATTGAACCGTTGGCCGTGTTCGGCTGTGCGGGGGGGGATCAAACTTGATGACTGGCCTGTTAACCGAGTCGGCACTTCTGTGGTATTTTTAGGACTTCGCGCCCTTTTGAGCGGGCTTTCGAAACGTTTCGTATTAGAAACATTCAATCTTTATTG
>CAYWIR010000183.1:0-5535 GCA_964458375.1 uncultured Neptunicoccus sp. | reverse complement strand
TGGCTGTGCGGGGGTGATCAAACTTGATGTTTGGTCTGTTAACCGAGTCGTATTCCATGTGGTTAAAGCCAGTCGGTGTGTTTTTTTGAGATGTTTCGTATTAGAAACATTCAATCTTTATTGAAATTCCGTTTACTTCCAATTCGATTGCCTTTGATAACAAACGATTTTTTGTTTTGTTCAGAGGTGTGAACACCAGATTTACCCATCTTAACGAAACCCGAATATCTCCCGTTAAGACCCCGTTCACGTTTGGCCGTCATGCCTGATTGTGGTGGTAACGCGCTGAACGGATTTGGGTGGGTCCTTACGTTTAGCGTGTGAATATGTGGAGCGTATTATGGTGTTTTTAAACATGTCTGGCGCGGGCTGGTTTGCTCCGCGCGCCCAATCCTGTGGTGGTTTTTCTCGCGAATGGACGGAGCGATACGTTGGCGGGTCATCGGAAACGCCCGCGGCTTTTTTGCATAGAAACAGTATTTTGTCTTCTGACCTTCAAGGGGTGCAGTGGGGCAATCCTTGTGGTGGCTGGGCAACTTGGGATCAAACGGTATCTGAAATGGCGGTGCGGGTAGCGGTGGTTGGTTGTGATGCGGGCTATTCTCTGAACGCCGAAGTCCGCCCGATGATTTACTCTGGCTTTTGTGCGCCGCGCGTGCGCCATATTCATCCTGCGGTCCATGCGGACCGTCGTAACTTTGGCCGCAGTGTAGGGGATGAACGTGAAAACCGTGCAGCAGCGGCTCTGTTGGTTGCCCGCGATATGGCCGCGCTGGCCGCTGATCACAGGGATGAGTTCGTGTTTGCATAGGGCTGGTCTGTGCGAACGGATCATCGTGCAGTTCGAGTGGGTTTAATATTTGTTTGCGCGATCTGCTGCGTGCGGAAATTCATAAAGCGATTTGATCAAGGTGGGCTGTTTCGAATTCACTGGAACGCGGAAGGAAACAGCGTAAGTTACGATTAAAGCAATGAATGGGAGATGCAGCATGCGCTATTTACACACAATGGTTCGGGTCACAGATTTGGACGAGTCGATTGATTTTTGGTGTGGCAAGATGGGGCTGGTTGAAACCCGTCGTATTGACGTGCCAGAGGGCAAGTTTACGCTGGTTTTTCTGGCAGGTGACAAGGATGTGGACGCGGCCAAGGCCAACAATGCGCCTGAGTTAGAGCTGACGTACAATTGGGGCAGTGAAGAAGAGTACACGACAGGTCGCAGCTGGGGGCATTTGGCCTATAAGGTTGATAACATTTATGAAACCTGTCAGTCGTTGATGGACAAAGGCGTAGTTATTAACCGCCCGCCGCGGGATGGTCGCATGGCTTTTGTGAAATCCCCTGACAATATTTCAATTGAATTGCTGCAAGAAGGCGACAGCCTTGAACCAGCCGAGCCTTGGGTCAGCATGGACAACACCGGCGATTGGTAGATCCATGAGCACAGAGGACCACAGCACCCACAGCGCGCAAGAAGATGCGCGCAATCAGGACATTAAAATCTGGGTGAACGGCGATATTGTTCACCGCGATGATGCGAAAGTGTCTGTCTATGATTCTGGCTTTATGCTGGGGGATGGAATGTGGGAAGGGATGCGCCTTTATGATGGTGTCTGGGCGTATTTCGATGAACACATGGATCGGCTGTTCGAAAGCTGTAAGGCGGTCTCTCTCGATATTGGGATGGACCGCGCGGGGGTGGCCGATGCGCTGGCCCGTGTGCAGGAAGCCAATGACATGTATACGGATGTGCATTGCCGCCTGATGGTGACACGGGGCGTGAAGGTGAAGCCGTTTCAGCATCCCTCATTGTCCCAATCAGGGCCGACCACTGTGATCATTATGGAGCATTCAAAACCCGTGGCGAGCCTGCAAGGGCAGGGCATACGGCTTGCGACTGTGCCCCAAGTGCGTGGGCTGCCGATGGCGCAGGATGCCAAGTATAATTCCCACTCCAAGCTGAATTGTGTGATTGCCTGCCTTCAGGCGGAACAAGCGGGTGCTGATGAAGGGTTGATGCTCGACCCGCATGGGTTTGTGAACACGACGAATGCGTGCAACTTTTTCATTGTCCGCAAGGGGCAGGTTTGGACGAGCACAGGTGATTATTGCATGAATGGGGTTACGCGGCAGAAGGTGATTGATCTGTGCCGCGCTGATGGAATTCCAGTGTTTGAAAAGAACTATTCGCTGGTCGAAGCCTATGGCGCGGATGAAGCGTTTTTGACGGGCACCTTTGGGGCACAGACCCCTGTGGCCGAGATTGATGGCAAAGCGATTGGAAATGGTGCGAGACCCGTGACAGAGCGCATTCAGGCGCTGTATAAACAGGCGATTGCGGATCATGTGGCGGGTTCGGCCTAGGCATCGATGGGCCTAGTTGTTGGACCGATAGGCGTTCCCAAACCATTTTACGGCAAGTTCATCGTAGGTGCCGTTTTCCCGTAGGCGCAGAAGGCTTTGGTTGATTTCTTCGCGCAAGGGGCTGCCAGTGGGCAGGGCGATGCCGTAGTTTTCGGGTTTGAACACTTTGCTCATCAAGCGTGTTCTGCCACGGCCTTTGTTCGCAACGTAATAGGCGAGGATGGGGCCATCAAAGACCACGGCTTGGAGGGTGTTTACCTCAAACGCTTTCAGCATCGCATCAAGATCAGTGTAGAGAACGTAACTGATCCCGCGTTGATCAAGAAAGGCAGCGGAGGTGGAACCTTCGATCGTGCCAACGGAGCGGCCATCTAGATCGTTGATGGACTGCACATTGGATTGGATCGCTTCTACAGTTAGGGCGGCGGTGATGCGGGCCACGAAGATCGACACAATGAACAAGCTAGAGATAACCATAAGCACACCGAAGCCACGTCCAAGCGGGGAGCGGGGCATGCGTTCTTCGAAGCCGCCGTTGACCACAAGGTTCAGCGCCCACCAGAAGGACGGGAAAAGCGCGGCTACGAGGGGGCGGTTAAAGTATTCTTGGCGATTGCGTTCAAACGCCCACATGATCATGCCACACGCAAAGAGAATGCCAAACGCCAATATCACTGCGAGTAGGATTTCGCGGGTCAGAATTGTGGTGACCAGAGCGTTTTGCGCGCTTTCACTTGGTAACATGACCTGAACGCCGCTGGAAAAGATCGGCAGCGTGAAGTCCATTGTCGCTTCGCGTGCGGCGGTGATCGAGATGTTGGCGATGGCGCCGTCTAGATCGGCGTTTTGGACAGCGCCAAGCATGCCCCCAAAGCTGTCTTTGCGATCAAGGGCGATGGAAAGGTTAAGGTCTTTGGCAATTGCGCGGATAAGATCGACGGAAAATCCAGTGTCTACGCCGTTTTGTTCCATCGAGAAGGGTTCGCGAGACACTGTCGCAAATGTCAGGTCTTGGCCTTTGGCGATGGGCGCAAACCCAACGAAGCAAAGCAGAAGGAATAGAGTAAAGCGCATGTATGCAGGCTCCCAAAGTCCGTGGTGTTGTTTAAGCACTCCATCAAGGATTGCAAGGAAAACGTGCTGTTTGGGTGGCTTTGGTGCCCAAAACGAAGGCGTTATTTTGGCGGCGATGTTTTTTTGGACAAATGTTGCCCATTCTTTCAACAAAACGAGCAAGTGGCATGCCAAAGCGGAGTTAAAAGTTTGGCCATTGACCGGCCTTGTTGGCGGCTTTTTCGGTCACGTTTTAACGCAAACGGGTTTGGTGCCTAAATCTGTGCTATCCAGCCGTGTTTGGCGGCGGGTGGGGAGTGGTAGTCTTGCCGTTAAGTCACCTTATTCTTTTTTAGCAGTGTACCTTGTAATTCGTATGCCCGATCACAACTTACGTTTCAGTATTAACGAGTTTGTGAGAAAAACTATGGTCCAAGATCATTCAACATTCATGAAGACCTCTAAAACCCCAGTTTTGATTTTAAAAGAACCAGTTCTGGTGACCAATAACATCTTTTGCGAATATTATGACCCTGACAAATCCATCGGGGCCAAGTTCAGGCCCGTCGTATTTCGGTCATGTCGTGCTGAAAAACCCAGTTTCCAAACAGTAAGAGCGTAAGGAGTTCGGTAATGAAAAAATTCATCTTAACCTCTGTTTTTGTGATCGCCGCCACCCAAAGCATTGCGCAAACGAAAATTATTGTTGAATGCTATCGTGGCCCGTTGGACCGAGTGGTGTGGGACAAGGCGGAACCGAATTTTATCAATTCGCTTATCGACGCTGGCTACAGCAACAGCCAAGCGGTGGTGTTTGCCGATGGCATTTGTCGCAACCCAGATCTTTTGCGTAACCCGTCCAAAATTAGGGCAGCGGTTCTGAGAGAGCTGAGAGTTAACCCGCCACAGTAGGGGCTGCGTTCAAATTCCCTTTGGGTGATTTGAATGAAATGCTGCAAGGCAAGTCCTTGGTTCTTTTTGGGTCTATGCGTCCTGAGAGCCTAAACTTCTGTTTTTGAGCCTGTTTGCGCGGTCTGCCCTACAGGCGCACCTATACTAAAGAGAGTGATTGCTACCCTTTGTGGCCCACACACCCCGTGTGAAGCCAGTTATAAAGAGGGTGCAACATACAACGCCAGGCTGCCCCAAATCTGCTGAAGGCGTTGTAACTTGCTCGCTAAGGTCATGCGCTACCCCGTGGACCTTAGCCTGAACGGGCGCTTAGTCTCACCCCACGAGACAAGCGCCCGTTTTTGTTGTTAACGGCGTCACTGTATGGGGCAGGTTTGAGGTCGTTGGGTTCATCGTGCTTGCGTTCGTAAACAGTTGGTTGGCGCTGAATTTAGCTGCTACGATGGGGGTAGAGGCGACTGAGTTTGAAGCGTTTTTGATGGGTGAGGCGAAAGTGGAAGCGAAGGTTTCGCGGGTTCATCGGGTGCCGATTAGGACGAGGATTGCGAAGGTGAGTGATAAATACGTGTTTGAAACTTGATGTTGATTTAGTTTGCTTTATGCCATTAAAAATTAAATAAAAACAATGAGGTATAGCGCCTCATTTCGGAAGCAAGCGCTGATTAGCTGTAACAAGATCTAAACGCCGCTCATAGGATCGTAGACCAGAGCTTGGCGCATACGCTCTAGCATCTCAGGTGTCTCTCTCGGTACAGTCACAGCTCGGTTCCTTGTTGTCTTTGCGGAGCGCAGCACGCTCCCCCCGATTCTTTCCTGTCTTGGCTGGGAAGGCACGCGAAAAGATGACTAACCTGCTGTAAATACTCAATTATTTGCCTATGGTGCGGGTATTTTGTGGGTATTGGCGCAGAAGACGGCCCTCTGGTGGCCTTGAGCACTGAGAATGGGGGGGGAGAGGGTGGTGGCTTGGCCAGAGCGATGGACTGGTCAGAGTGATGGGACGCAGGAGACAGTGGACTATGGCTGGCAGGAAGGGGACAGAATGCCCCCTCAGATTTTCCCCCGTCCAAGAGACCCCCTAAAAGTCCCCTTGAGTCGGCGTGGATAGTCGCGGTGCTAGCTATCCTGCCTAGTAAGTAACTGTAATTGTGAGATAATTTGGCGCACCCGAGAGGATTCGAACCTCTGGCCTCTGCCTTCGGAGGG
>CAYWIR010000182.1:0-5805 GCA_964458375.1 uncultured Neptunicoccus sp. | reverse complement strand
GTCGAAATTGCGGATCGTCTGGCGTTTTCTGAGGGTGCGTTTGCGGCGGGGGCTGCGGCGCTCAATGCTGGAAAACCTGTGCTGTGTGATTGTGAAATGGTTGGGTCGGGGATTATTCGGCGGTACTTGCCAAACGACAACGACGTCATCGTGACGCTGAATGACCCAAAAACGCCCGCGTTGGCGGCTGGCATTGGCAACACGCGGTCGGCAGCAGCGGTTGAGTTTTGGGCGGAGCATATTGAAGGTGCGGTTGTCGCGATTGGCAATGCACCGACAGCGTTGTTTCACCTGCTAGAGTTGTTGGATCAAGGCTGGCCAAAGCCTGCGGTTATCCTCGGCTTCCCAGTGGGTTTTGTTGGCGCGGCTGAAAGCAAAGCCGAACTGGCAGCGCGATCGCGCGGGTGCGAGTTTGTGGCACTGCGGGGCCGTAAGGGCGGATCGGCCATGGCCTCGGCCGCGGTAAACGCGCTGGCGGCTGGGCTGGTGGAGGAAAAGCGATGACCGCGGGTGAAGAATGGTTCAATTCTTATGTAGCGTTTCTCGATCGTTTTGATTTTTCGAAGACGCGCAAAATTGGTAATTACTTCTTGTGCCCTTGTTGTGACTTTCCGACACTTTCTGAACGAGCATGCTTTGAAATTTGCCAAGTCTGTTGGTGGGAAGATGACGGACAGGATGTAGAAAATGCAGATGTGGTTTTAGGTGGACCAAATGGCAGTCTGTCATTGAGCGAAGCTAGGTCAAATTTTCAAGACCACTACCATATGTTCTCTAAGGGAGCGGGAATTAAAGTTGTTGAGCAACCAAGTGCTGCAAGACAATCATTGATCGCTTTTGTCGCGGCGGTTTTGAACGGCAAGTGTGAGTTTGACGAGACTGCGTTTAGAAAACTGGAGTCTTCTCTATGACCGCGTGGCTCCATATTGTTGGGATTGGTGAAGACGGGCTGGATGGGTTGACGCCTTCGGCACGTACTGTGGTTGAAGCCGCTGAGGTTATTATCGGCGGGGATCGGCATCATTTGCTCGCGAATACTGTGAGTGCAGAGCGCGTGGCTTGGCCTTCGCCGTTTGATGCGCTGATCGACACGTTGCAGGGATACAAGGGTAAGCGGGTTGTGGTTTTGGCAACGGGGGACCCGCTGTGGTATTCCGTTGGGGCGCGGATTGGGCGGTCCATTCCACCTGCTGAAATCGTTTACCACCCGCAATTGTCTGCGTTCCAGCTGGCGGCGGCGCGGATGGGGTGGTCCATGGCGGATGTGGAAACGCTGACCGTGCATGGCCGACCAGTGGAACAGATGATCGCGTTTATTCAGCCCGATCAGCGGTTGTTGATCCTAACCACGGGCGCCGACACACCTGCGCAGATTGCGGCGTTTTTGACGGACCGCGGGTTTGGACAATCGCAGATGACGGTTCTGGCGGCTATGGGTGGCAAGGACGAGTTGCGGTTTGAAGCCACGGCGGACGCTTGGAACCATGAGGTTCCCGCATTTAACACGCTGGCGGTAGAGTGCGTTGCGGCCCCTGATGCGGCGTTGCTGCCGCGTGTGCCAGGGTTGAGCGACGAGTTGTTTCACCATGATGGCACGATGACCAAGCAAGAGGTCCGAGCAGCCACGCTCGCCAAGTTGATGCCGATGCGGGGTGCGTTGTTGTGGGACGTGGGCTGTGGCTGCGGGTCTGTGGCGGTCGAGTGGATGCGTGCGGCGCGATATTCCCAAGCGATTGGGATTGAACCGAGAGATGATCGGCGGGTGTTTGCGGCGCAAAATGCGGCGGCCCTTGGTGCGCCGAAGCTGGAGTTGATAGATGGTTCAGTGCCTGCGGCGCTGGAGGGTTTAAAAGCCCCTGATGCGATATTCATTGGTGGTGGATTAAGCCGCGAGACCTTTGATGTGTGCTGGGAGGCGTTGCGTCCGCTTGGACGGTTGGTCTGCAATGCGGTGACGCTTGAAAGTGAAGCGTTGTTGATTGCCCTGCACAAAGAGCTTGGTGGGCAATTGGTGAAACTGCAAGTGAACCGTGCGGAGCCTGTGGGCAAGTTGACAGGTTGGCGTCCGCTGATGCCTGTGACCCAGTGGAGTTTGGTAAAACGATGAACGGAATGTTGTTTGGCGTTGGCTTGGGTCCCGGTGATCCAGAGCTGATGACCCTAAAGGCTGCGCGATTGATTGGTGGGGCGGATGTGATTGCCTATCCGACGCTGGAAGGCGGGGACAGTTTTGCGCGTGCGATTGCGGCGGATTTGATTGAGGACGGGACGCAGGAAATAGCGATTTCCATTCCGATGTCGGTAAAGCGAGAACCTGCGCAAGCCGCCTATGATGCGGGGGCTGCCGCCATTGCCGAACAGTTGAGCGCGGGCAAAGATGTGGTTGTGCTCTGTGAAGGCGACCCGTTTTTCTATGGCAGTTTCATGTATCTGTTTTCGCGCCTGTCGGATCGATTTGACTGTGAGGTCGTGCCTGGTGTGACCTCGGTAACGGCTTGCGCGGCTGCGTTGCAATCGCCGCTGACAGCACGAAATGAGGTGCTGACGATTATCCCTGGCCCGATGGATGAGGCCGCGATGGAAGAACGCATTGCAGCGGCTGAAGCAGTGGCGGTGATGAAGGTCGGGCGGCATTTGCCCAAGATCAAGCGCGTTTTGGAGCGGTTGGGTCTGACGGATCATGCGGGTTATGTAGAGCGGGCAAGTCTGCCCGCAGAAGTGGTTTTGCCGCTGAACAAGGCGCCTGAAACGGCGCCGTATTTTTCAATGATTTTGGTGACTAAAGGGGACGACCCGTGGCTGTAGAACCAGTGGTAATTTGTCTTTCTCGTTCAGGAGAAGAGACAGCGTGGCGTGTGGCGGAAATTTTGGGCGCAGCCGTTCATGGGCGGATGGAGCGTGTGGATCGCGCCCATGCGTATTTTGAAAATGCGCTGGATCATGTACGGATGTTGTTTGCCAGTGGCACGCCTGTTGTGGGGGTGTGCGCTGCGGGAATTTTGGTGCGGGCGGTTGCACCTGTGCTGTCAGACAAGACAACCGAACCGCCAGTTGTTGCGGTGCCCGATGATGGGTCCACGGTGATCCCCCTGCTCGGCGGGCATCGCGGTGCGAACCGTTTGGCGCGTAAAATTGCCGAAGGTTTGGAGGCGCACGCCGCTGTCACAACCGCTGGCGATGTTGCGATGGGTGTGGCGCTGGATGAGCCGCCAACGGGGTATCGGTTGGCGAACCCTTCGGATGCAAAAGGCGCGATGGCTGCGATGTTGGGCGGGGCTGGCGTTTCCGTTTCTGGCGAGAACATTTTTGATGTTGAGGACACGGCTGGCGGTGTTGAATTGTTGGTGACAGAGGCACAGGAAACAGGTTCTGAAAACAGACTAGTTTATCATCCGCAACAGTTTGCGCTTGGTCTTGGCTGCGCGCGAGGCTGTGATGTGGATGAGATGTGGGACTTGGTGCAAAGCACATTGGCCGAGGCTGGGATTGCTTCGGGTGCTATTGCCTGTGTCGGATCGCTCGATCTGAAGGGCGATGAGCCAGCGATGATCGAAACAGCTGCGCGGTTGGGCGTGCCGTATCGTGTGTTCAGTGCGGCGGAGTTAGAGGCGCAGGCGGATCGTTTGGCCAATCCATCAGATGTGGTGTTTGCCGAAGTTGGCTGCCACGGCGTGTCTGAAGGGGCGGCGCTGGCATTGGCCCCTGCGGGGGCGTTGGTGGTTGAAAAGACCAAGACGGCAAACGCGACCTGTGCCGTTGTTCGCGCCGAAGCGCCAATCACAGAATTTGCGGGGCGGTCCCGTGGCAAGTTGTCGATTATCGGCATTGGGCCAGGGCAACATTCGTGGCGCACGCCAGAGGCGTCTGCCTTGGTGGCCGAAGCGGAAGAACTGGTTGGTTATGGGCTCTATATCGATCTGCTGGGTGGTTTGGCCTATGGCAAAGAACGGTCGGATTTCCCTTTGGGTGGCGAAGAAGATCGCTGTCGGTATGCGTTGGAACAGGCGGCAAAGGGCAAGAATGTTGCGCTGATCTGTTCGGGGGATGCGGGTATTTATGCGATGGGCGCGTTGGTGTTTGAGCTGTTGGATCGCGGCCCTGATGAGATGGGTGTCAGCGATGCTGCCCACCGTGTTGAAGTGGTTTCGACCCCGGGTGTGTCTGCGTTGCAAGGAGCGGCAGCGCGTGCGGGTGCGCCGTTGGGCCATGATTTCTGCGCGATATCTCTGTCAGATTTGCTGACCCCACGTGAGGATATCGTCAAACGGTTGAAGGCCGCGGCAGAGGGGGATTTCGTAATCGCGTTTTACAATCCTGTGTCGATGCGCCGTCGTACTCTTTTGGCCGAAGCGCGGGAGATTTTGTTGCAACATCGCCCAGCGGGTACGCCTGTGATGTTGGCCTCTAGCCTTGGGCGGCCAGAGGAGCATGTGCGGTATCGACGGCTGGATGAACTAGAAGTGGATGAGGTCGATATGCTGACGGTTGTGTTGATCGGCTCGTCCCATTCCAAGCTGGCGCAATTGGGCGAAGGCCCACGGATGTACACGCCGCGCGGGTATGCGCGAAAGATTGATGGAGATTTGTCATGACGGTTTACTTTATTGGTGCGGGTCCGGGCGATCCTGATCTGATCACGGTGAAAGCAAAATCGCGGATTGAGTCCTGTCCTGTGTGTTTGTTTGCGGGGTCGCTGGTGCCTGAGGCCGTTGTCGCCTGTGCGCCTGAAGGGGCGAAGGTGATGGACACGGCGGCAATGACGCTCGATGACACCCATGCGGAGATCGTGGCGGCGCATCAGCGCGGTGAAGACGTGGCGCGGGTGCATTCTGGCGATCCGTCGCTGTACGGGGCGATTGCAGAGCAGATACGGCGGTTGCGCAAGGATGACATTCCGTTTGAGATTATCCCCGGTGTGCCAGCCTACGCGGCGATGGCGGCGACGATTGGGCAGGAATTGACCATCCCAGAAATCGCGCAGTCGATCATTTTGACACGCATGTCGATGCAATCCACGTCTATGCCAGCGGGTGAAACGCTAGAGAATTTCGGGCGGTCAGGCGCGACGATTGCAATCCATTTGGCAGTGCGCAATATGCGCGAGATTGAACGGCAGTTGATCCCGCATTACGGCGAGGATTGCCCTGTGGTGGTTGGGTATCGGGTCAGCTGGCCTGATGAAGAGATCATCCGTGGGACGCTGAAAGATATCCGCATGAAAGTGCGCAAATCCAAGATCACACGCACGGCGCTGATCATGGTGGGGCCAGCACTGGCCGAAAGCCATGAGTTTGTGGATTCAGCGCTCTATGATCCAGCGAAGCCGCATGTGTTACGGCCTGTGGTGGGTGTCGATCTGGTGGAACCTAATAATACATAGTTGCGTTTCATAGAAACGCGACAGTCGGCAGGGCATTGCAAAGCAATGCCCGAGAGACGCCCCACCATCACCGACCTAAGGTTGTGTTTTCCAGCTCCGTGCTCATATTGAAGGGCAGGGAGTATTTGAATGACAGACGCACAAAAGGCATATGAGGCAGCAGACGCAGAAATTAAGCGGGTGATTGCTGCGGGGGAAGACCACCTCGACCTGAAAGGTGAAACCTTTCATGCGTTGGAAATGTTGCCAGAGCGAATTTCTGATGCGGGTCAACTAACATTCATTGAATTAGATAAAACGCAGGTATCTGATCTGTCACCTTTGGCGAATTTGGATCAGCTAAGACGCCTTGATGTGATAAGTACACAGGTCTCGGATGTGTCCGCGCTGTCTGGCCTGACGGGTTTGCAGCGGCTTGATCTGGA
>CAYWIR010000181.1:0-5805 GCA_964458375.1 uncultured Neptunicoccus sp. | reverse complement strand
TCAAAGAAAAGCGCCGCCAGAACGCAGGCGAACTGTCAGGCGGGCAACGCCAACAGGTGGCCGTGGGCCGCGCGCTGATGACCCAGCCAAAACTGCTGATGCTTGATGAACCCACTGCGGGCGTATCCCCCATCGTGATGGACGAACTGTTTGACCGCATCATCGAAGTGGCCCGCACGGGTATTTCCATCTTGATGGTCGAACAAAACGCCCGCCAAGCCCTAAACATCGCCGACAAAGGTTACGTTCTGGTGCAAGGCCGCAATCGGTTTACGGACACAGGCCAAGCACTGTTGAACGACCCCGAAGTCCGCAAGAGTTTCTTGGGGGGATGATGCGCCTTTCGCTCATATTGGCGTCATCCATTATGGCCCTCATAACCGCTTCGGTAGCCAGCGGCCAAGAGAACCGTATCAATTTTCGCTGCGAATTTACCAGCCTTTGCGGCAACCTAAATGGACCTGGCTGTTTGGACGAGCCAACCCAAGCCTTTTTGCTTACTTTTGAAAAAGACAAAGGGTTTTCGGCAGTTATGTACAACGAAGTGTGGGCCTCCGAAAACGTTAATTTTACCACCGACCGCACAGATTTAACGGCCCTAACCCTAAGTTCGGCAACAGGTGAGATTGCGCTATTGACCGCGGATCCAGATTGGAATTTCGTTTTGGGTATTCACTATGTCGGCAGGGGCGAAGGTGTAAAATTTGAGACAGGCTCAGGTCAATGCAAGGTCATACAATGAGCCTGTTTCACCAAATTTCATTGGCCACGGCTCTCCTCCTCGCCACACCAACCCTCGCGCAAACCAACTGGCTCACGCCCGTCGCATTCAACGTGACTAGCAATATCCACAACGGCCCCATCATGCTCGACGGCGAAAACATCACGACACTAGCCCGCAGCGCCCTGAACATTGCCGACACAGGAGCTGGGCTGGTACAAAGCCACAATCGGTTTTCGGATACAGGTCAGGCATTTTTAACGACCCCGAAGCCCGCAAGATTTTTTTAGAAAGGTGATTTTATGACAAAGCAAACAACTATTTTCAAACTGGTAATTGCGGGCCTTCTCGTTGCCCCTGCGCTCGCACATGCTGATGGCTACTATTGTTCTTTTGATCGCAAGTGCGCCACCAACGATATCGAGTTCAAGAACTGTACAAATGAAACCCTTGAAGCTGGGATTTCTGGCATAGAAACCAATTTTCCGACCATATTTGCGATGGAAGAGTCTTTTACAGTCGATTTTTCAGACCTCAGCCGTGACGGGAAACGTATGATCTACAGCGGCTGGACCGCAGCAGGGGGTAAAGAGATTCTGACCGTTGAATTGGCCGATCTTTCTGCGATCTATCAACAAAAATTCACAACAGAAGATGGAACCTATGTTGATGTGTTTTACATTGGCAAGTGTGAGCCCGAGTAATGACGCAGTTTGGCATCCTCCTTCTTGGCTGTGTTCTGCTCGCCACCCCCACCTTCGCGCAAACCAACTGGTTCACGCCCGATGCATTCAACGTGACCTGCACGATCCACACAGCCTGCCGCGTAAACGAAGCCTGCCGCCCAACAGCGCAGTCCATCACAATTGACCACAACCGTGATGCAGGACTGACGAAGTTTATTCTGCCAAACGGCACCTCTTCCAGCGGCGTTCTGGGCGTCATGTCTGCGGGCAAAACCCAGACCTTGACCGCCACCGCTAGCACAGATGCGGAAACAATGTACCGCATCAACATCTTCCCCGACGCCGCCATGACAATCGGCGTTACCAATTTTATCGACCGCCCCGAGGACATGTTCCTTTACGGCACCTGCAAGCCGCCAGAGAGTTGACCCTATGGAAATCCTAAACGCATTCGTTCTTTTGTCGAACTTCGTGCTGATCCCTGCCATTGCCTATGGCTCACAGCTTGCGCTTGGCGCGCTGGGCGTCACGCTGATTTACGGCATTTTGCGGTTCTCAAACTTTGCTCATGGCGACACAATGGCGTTTGGGGCCATGTTCACCATCCTGTTCACATGGCTATTCCAATCCTGGGGCATCAGCATTTCGCCCCTTCCTACGGCCTTGCTTGCACTGCCCTTTGGCATCCTGTTCTGTATCGGTCTTGTGCTTGGTACAGACCGTCTGGTCTATCGGTTTTATCGCCGCCAAAAGGCAGCGCCAGTGATCTACTTGATCGCCTCCATGGGCGTTATGTTCATCACCAACGGCATCGTGCGCTTTATCATCGGGCCGAATGACCAGAAATTCCAAGACGGCGAACGCTTTATTATTAAGGCCCGCACCTTCAAACAGATGACAGGCCTCAGCGAAGGTCTGTCCATTAAGGTCAGCCAAGGCATAACCGTTTTCGTCACAGTGGTCGCCGTGATCATCCTGTTCTGGTTCCTCAACAAAACCCGCACAGGCAAATCCATGCGCGCCTATTCCGACAACGAAGATTTGGCCCTGCTGTCAGGTATCAACCCTGACAAAGTCGTCATGGTCGCATGGATCATCTGCGCCATTCTCGCCACCATCGCAGGTTCACTCTATGGCCTTGATAAATCGTTCAAGCCCTTCACCTACCTTCAACTGCTTCTGCCGATTTTTGCTGCGGCCATTGTCGGTGGCCTCGGGTCCCCTGTCGGGGCCATTGCAGGCGGTTTTGTGATCGCATTCTCAGAAATTATGGTGACATACGCCTATAAGAAGTTCCTGAAATATCTGGTCCCTGAAAGCTGGGAGCCTGAAACCCTCGTGCAACTTCTTTCAACGGATTATAAGTTCGCGGTCAGCTTCCTGATCCTGCTCCTTGTGCTCTTGTTCCGACCCACAGGTATCTTCGCGGGGAAATCAGTATGACCTATGTTTTCAGCCTCATCGCTCTTGTCCTGCTGGTCCGCGCCCTGATGCCGCGCCTGATCGGGATGCAACCGCTGGCGGACGGACCACGCAACATCGCCTATTTCGCAATTATGGCCTGTTTGATCATCATTGTCGGCCAAATCCAAAGCTGGAACGTGGCCCTCGGCCTCGTAAACCTGTGCCTGATCTCTGCCATTATGGCCCTTGGGGTCAACATCCAGTGGGGCTATGCGGGTCTGTTGAACGTGGGCATCATGGGCTTTGCTGCTCTTGGTGGTGTGGCCGCTGTTCTGATTTCCGCCGACCCTGTTACGGATGCTTGGGCCGCAGGTGCGCTTGGCGTGTTTGTCGCCTTTGTGCTGGCGGTTGTGACCGTGATGGCCGCCACATACGCCTATCGTACCTTGCCGAAATCCAAGACCCGCGCGCTTACGGTTGCGGCCATTGTGATTGTCGGCATTCTAGCCGCACGCTATTTTTATGGCCCTGCCACCGCAGCAATTGAAAAGGTCGACCCCGCCGCATCAGGATACCTTGGCGGCCTTGGCCTTCCGATCATTTTGGCATGGCCTGTGGGCGGCGTTCTTGCGGGTTTGGCCGCTTGGGTCATTGGCAAAATCGCCCTTGGCTTGCGCTCTGATTATCTCGCCATTGCCACACTCGGCATCGCAGAAATCATCGTTGCAATCATCAAGCACGAAGACTGGATGACCCGTGGCGTGAAAAACGTCTCTGGCCTGCCCCGTCCCGTCCCCTACGAAGTTGATCTGCAACAAACACAATGGTTCCTCGATCTGGCGGCAAACTGGGGGCAGAACCCTGCAACCATGTCCTCTATCTTTGTGAAACTGTGCTATGCGGTTCTGTTCACAGTGGTTTTGCTGATCATCCTATGGCTGTCACAAAAGGCGCTGAACTCTCCGTGGGGCCGCATGATGCGCGCCATTCGCGACAATGAAGTGTCCGCCAATGCAATGGGCAAAGACATCGTCGCCCGTCACCTTCAGGTCTTCGTGCTCGGCTCCATCGTCGTGGGCATCGCGGGTGCCATGCTGACCACGCTTGATGGTCAGTTGACACCAGGCACCTATCAACCGCTGCGCTTTACCTTCCTCATTTGGGTCATGGTGATCTTGGGCGGCTCTGGCAATAACTGGGGTGCAGTTCTGGGGGGCTTTGTGGTGTGGTTCTTCTGGATCCAAGCGGAGCCGATTGGCCTGTGGCTAATGGACACAATTACCATGTGGATGGCCGAAGACAACGCCCTGCGCCTGCACCTGTTAGAAAGCGCCGCACACATGCGCCTGCTGACCATGGGGATCATCCTGCTCGTCGTGCTGCGGTTCAGCCCAAGGGGCCTGATCCCAGAAAAGTAACCTTGAGTTCGCGACACTTCTTGTCGCGAACCCGATTGCCAAATACGACAAACAGGCGCAGCTTGGCACAAATATGTGTTGTCAGGAATCATCATGCAAACCACCACTCGCGTCTGCGTTATTGGCGGCGGCGTTGTCGGCGCTTCCGTTCTTTATCACCTCACCAAACTCGGCTGGTCCGATGTCATGCTGGTGGAAAGATCTGAACTAACATCAGGCTCCACTTGGCACGCGGCAGGTGGGTTCCACACCCTGAACGGCGACACCAACATGGCAGCCCTGCAAGGGTATACCATTCGCCTTTACAAAGAGCTTGAAGAACTCACTGGCATGTCTTGCGGCCTGCATCACGTGGGCGGTGTCACACTGGCAGACACACAAGAGCGCATGGACATGATGCTCGCCGAACGGGCCAAGCACCGCTACATGGGGCTAGAAACCGAAATCGTCACACCCGAAGAGATCAAGAAAATCGCCCCTGTCACCAACATCGACGGCATAATCGGTGGGCTTTACGATCCGCTCGATGGGCACCTCGATCCTTCAGGAACCACCCACGCCTACGCCAAGGCGGCACGCATGGGTGGGGCAACGATTGAAACCCACTGCATGGTCAACGAAACCAACCAACGGCCCGACGGCACGTGGGATGTCGTGACAAACAAAGGCACCATCCACGCAGAACACATCGTCAACGCAGGTGGTTTGTGGGCCCGCGAAGTCGGCGCAATGGCTGGCGTTTACATGCCCTTACACCCGATGGAGCACCAATACATCGTCACCGAAACCATCCCGATGATTGAAGAGATGATCGACGCTGGTATCGAACATCCACACGTGATGGACCCCGCTGGCGAAAGCTATCTGCGCCAAGAAGCACGCGGCTTGTGCATCGGGTTTTACGAACAAACCTGTCGCCCATGGGCCGTTGATGGCACGTCATGGGATTTCGGCCACGAACTCCTGCCCGATGATTTCGACAAAATCGAAGACAGCATCGCCTTCGCCTATAAACGCTTCCCCGTACTGGAAACCGCTGGCGTGAAGAACGTGATCCACGGACCGTTCACCTTCGCGCCCGATGGCAACCCGCTGGTCGGCCCAATCCCAGGCATGCGCAACTACTGGTCGGCTTGTGGTGTTATGGCGGGCTTTTCCCAAGGCGGCGGCGTCGGCCTGATGCTGGCGCAATGGATGGTAGAAGGCGAAACCGAACGGGATGTTTATGCCATGGACGTGGCACGGTTCGGCGATTGGATCACACCTGGCTACACACGCCCCAAAGTGATTGAGAACTACCAAAAACGTTTTTCGGTTGCCTATCCCAACGAAGAACTTCCTGCCTGTCGTCCCTTCCAAACAACCCCTGCCTACAACATTTGGGACGAGCAAAATGCGGTCTTTGGCGCCCAATACGGGATAGAGGCTGTGAACTACTTCGCGCTTGAAGGCGAACCGCGTTTTGAAACCCCATCCTTCCGCCGCTCCAACGCATGGGAGGCAACCGCACAAGAAGTAAAGGCCGTGCGCGAAGCTGTGGGCATCAATGAAATCCACAACTTTGGCAAATATATCG
>CAYWIR010000180.1:0-5814 GCA_964458375.1 uncultured Neptunicoccus sp. | reverse complement strand
TCATGCAAATGTGGATCATCCTGTGAACGGGTTTATGACGGATCGGGCCTCACCCGAGGTTTGGTTGCAGGATGCGTGATGCCAAAAGGGGTGCTGGCGCACATGCCTTTTAGCTTGGCCCAATGGCCAAGCGGTTTTGGATATTTTGACCAAAAAGAATGGGGTGTTTAAGCCATGGTCGTAAAGCGGAGGCGTGATGCGTAAGACGTTTATAATCTTGTTTACTGTTGCGGCGGTTGCCCTGTTTCTGCTGGTGGTTCTGCCGTTGTTTTATCTGTAGAAATCTTGTGTTGATTTCGGCGGATTAAGACGCTTGCGGTCTAGCGCGTTTTTTCAGGATCAGTGCGGCGATAAATGCGACGATCAAGATGTTCACGAGACCTGCGAAGAGGGTTATGAGCGCGCGCATGTTGGCCGACATTTCAGACTGATCGGGGATGACTATGCTGGCAATCCAAGACGGCATTTCGCCCATGATGATTTGGCTGCCGATGGTGGCTGCCAGCAGGGCAAAAGAGGCGGCACTGGCAAGGAGAACAATTGTTCGGTGTGCTGTTGCTGGATGACGGCCAAGGGCAGCGCGGCGCAGGCTGGTGAAGAAATTGCCGATGTCTTTTTGCACGACCAAAAGTGACGGCACAACCAAGAGCACGAGGAACAGCCCAACGCCGAGGCCATAGCAGAGCGTGATGACGGTTGGTTTCAGAAACTCTGCTTGGCGGGACCCTTCATAGAGCAGCGGGGTGAGGCCAAGAACCGTTGTCAGCGTGGTCAGCAGCACAGGGCGGAACCTGTCGGCGGCGGCATCAATGATGGCTGGGACAAGGCCGCGGGATTTGGCGTATTCGTCCACCGTTGAAACCAGCACGATGCTGTCGTTGATGATGATGCCTGACATGCCGATCAAACCTACGACCGAGAACATGGATAGGGGAACGCCCCAAGCGTGGTGGCCGTAGATCGTGCCGATGAGGCCGAAGGGGATTACAGCCATGACGACAATGGGGCGGGTCCAGCTGGCGAAAATCCACGTAAGGGTCAGGTAGATGCCGAGCATGCAAAGTGAGAAGCCGAGGAAGGCATCGGAGAGGAAGTCTTGTTCCTGTTCAGCAAGGCCCGACATGCGCCATTCGATGCCGATGTCCGCCGCGATTTGTGGCATGATCACGTTGCGCAGTTGTTCCCCGATGAAATTCGCGCGGTCTGGATCGTCTTCGGAAATGTCGCCTGTGACAGAAATGAGCGGCACGCCGTTTTCGCGGCGGACAGTGGAAAAGCCGAGTTTGGTTTCGACGCTGACCACATCTGCAAGGGGCACGTAGGTGCCGCTGGGGGTGCGCAGGCGGGTTTTATCAAGGAAGTCGGCGGCGAGTTCTTCTTGGGGGAGGCGCACGGTGATTTCTGCGGTGCGCACACCGATTGGGAAAGAGGCGGCTTCGATCCCATTGAGGCGAGAGCGCAATTCACGCCCGATTGCGTCAATTGTGAAGCCCAAGGATTGGCCTTGTGGGGTGAGTTCGAGGACAAGCTCTTCTTTGTCGTAGGCGAGGTTGTCTTCGACGGCGGAGACTTCGGGGTATTGGGCAACCGCCGCTTTGAGTGCTTCGGATGCGCGTTTGAGCGTGGTGGCGTCTGCGCCAGAAATTTGGATGTCCATGCTGTCCCCACCAGGACCAGAACGCCAGCCCCGAAAGCTGACGGTTTCAAGCATGGGGTGGCGGCGCACGTTGTCTTGGATTGCGGCGACAAGTTCGAAGCTGGTGTAGGGGCGGCTGTCCGCGTCAATCAGTTCAACGGCGATGGAGCCGAGTTGGTCGACGTCTTTGGTGTCTGACCCTGCTAGGGAACGGCCTGTGTTGCCGCCCACTTCGGCGAGGACGTAGGTGACGGGATTAAGGCCGTGTTCTTTTTCGTATTCAGATGCTGTGTCGCGCACGGCCCGTTGCAGTTCACGCACCATTTCAAGGGTGTCGTCGCGGGTGGCGCCAGAGAGCATCGCGATGTTGCCCGAAATAGATGCGCGTTCGGGGGCATTAAAGAAGCGCCAGCGCACATCGCCTGAAATGAACAGGGCTGCTTGGGTTGCGAGGAGGACGGTAACACCTGCCAAAACAGGGTAGCGGAAAGTCAGGACCCAGCCGATGAAGCGGCGGAAGATCACACGTTTGAACCAATCAAAGCCTTTGTTGAATGTGGTGGAGGGCCAGTCGTACCAGCGTTTTTGCTGGATCGCCGTTAGGGCGTGGGACATGTGGTTTGGCAGGATCACAAAACATTCAACAAGGGACGCAATCAGCACGGCGATTACTGTGAAGGGAATGTCGAGGATGAGGGAGCCAAAACGCCCCCCAACAGCGGTCAGCGCGAAGAAGGCGATGACGGTTGTAATTGTGGCCGAGAACACCGGCGGTGCCATGCGGATTGCGGCATTTTCGGCGGCTTGAACGGGGTCTTCGTGAAGTTGGCGAGCGCGGAAATCTGCGTGTTCGCCCACAACGATTGCATCATCCACCACGATGCCAAGGGTGATGATAAGGCCAAAGAGTGAGACCATGTTGATGGTAAGCCCCCCCAGATACATCAGCGCAACGGCGGCAAACATGGCGACAGGAATACCAGCCGCCACCCAAAAGGCCGTGCGGGCGTTGAGGAAGATGAACAAAAGGATAATCACAAGACCCAGACCCATGAGGCCGTTGTCCACGAGGATGTTCAAGCGATCCGTGATGGATTGGGCGCGGGTGCGGATCAGTTCTATGGTGACGTCTTTGGGCAAGGTTAGCTGCATTTCATCGGCAACGGCTTGCACGCGGTTCTGCATGCGGATGGCATCGCCCTGATCGGCGCGATCCACGCGGATGGACACTGCGGGGAAGTCGCCGACAAAATAGCTGCGTTCACGGTCTACGCCTTCGACGGTGACCTCGGCCACATCGCCAACGCGCAGTTTGGACCCATCTGGGTTAGAGCGCACAACGATTTGTTGGATTTCTTCGGCTGAGCGTTTTTCGATACCTGTGCGCACGCGGGCTGCGCCGCCTGCGACATCGCCTGCGGGGTCGGCTTCGGTTTCTTCGGCAATGGCGTCTGCGATTTGGCGCAGGGACACATCGTTGCGGATGATCGAAAGTTCGGGTGTGTTGATGACAATTTCAGGGGCAGACACGCCGCGAATGGTGGTGCGGGTGACGCCAACGCGGAACAAGCGGGCGGAAAATTCATCCGCAAAGCGGCCAAGTTGTTCAGGGGAGACAGGGCCAGAGATGACCACATCTGTGACGCGATCACGCCATGCGCCACGGCGTACGGTTGGATCATCAGCGCCATCGGGTAGGCCCGTAACTGCATCGACCGCGACTTTTACATCATCCGCAGCGCGGGCCATATCCCAGCCCGGCTCAAATTCTAGGAAAATCCGAGCGCGGCCTTGGGTTGCTGTGCTTTGCGAGCTTTCAATGCCTTCAACCGCCAGAAGTGCGGGTTCAAGAACCGCAACGATGCCGTTGTCCACGTCTTCGGGGCCAGCGCCTTGCCAACTGACGTTTACAGTGACGTTGTCGATGATCACATCGGGAAAGAACTGGGATCGGATTTGTGTCATGGATGCGATGCCGAGCACCATCATCACAACAAGGATCAGGTTGGCCGCTGTCCTGTGGCGGGTGAAATAACTGAGCACACCGCCTGCTGTGGGGGACAATTGCCGTGCCATGGTCTAGGAGCCCATACGTGCGGAAATGCGATCAAACATTGCCTTTGGAATTCGTGGTTGTTGCAGACGCTCCAGTACGGTGGTTTTGATTTCCGCTGGCATGCGATCATTATTTTCCACAAAGGCGATCATGGCTTTGCGCTGATCGTCGGTGATTTCCACGGTTTCGGCGGGCTGTGCATCATCAGGTGCGCTGGCCATGCGGGATTCGACCCGTTCGACAACGGCTTCGGGGACTTCGTCTTTTTCGAACTGTTTGATCAGGCGGTCGCGCACGGATTCGGGTATGCGTGTGTTAGCGTTGAGTGCGGCCAGTATTTTAGCGCGGCGCTCTGGGTCAAGTTTGACCATTTTCTGCGCTTCAATCGCAGGGCCACCCGGGGAGCGAGGGGTCACGCGAATGCCTTCGCCAAGTTGTGGCGCGCGCGCCATGACCAATTGGCGGCCTTCGAGTGCGGGGGCGCGAACGATCAGGTCATTGCCTGATTTGCGCAAGATTTCGACGCTGGCGTCTTCAAGGCGGTTTTCCGCGTTTACCAACAAAACAGTGCCATCTGTGGAGGCGGCGGAGGCAGGGATGCGGATCACATTTTCCAAAGCGGGTTCACGCACGGAAACGGATACAAAGTCACCGGGTTGAATACTGAGGCTGGCGGCATCTTGCACACGGGCAAACAGTTCGCGGCCTGTTTTGCCTTCGCCCACGGCGGCAGAGACACGTTCGATCTGGCCCATGAAGCTGTCATTTGCGCCCAGCGACACGGACAGTTCGGTTGCACGCAATCCATCGGGTGATGTGTTGAGCGCGCGGAAATCTTCGCTTGTGACGCGGAAGGCGATTTCTAGCGCCGTTGGGTCGATCAGGCTGCCGAGCTTTTCATTTGCGCTGACCAGACGGCCCAAGACGACCGAAATATCGGTGAGAACGCCGTCAAACTCTGCTTTGACTGTGGTGTCGGCGAGCAAGCGTGTGGCTTCGTCTAGATTGATTTTGCGCCGACCCACGAGCGTTTCGGCGCGGGCGATTTTTGCTTGTGCATTGGCAAGAGACAGACGTTTTGACAAAAGCGCCTGTTCGGCGTTTGAAGCGGCGATTTCTGCGGTTTCCATGGCTGCGTCTGTGCCGACGCCGCGGGCGCGCAGATCATCTTGGCGTTTCATGGATTTCTGGCGCAGTTTCAGTTGGTTTTCAGCGGCTGTGACCTCATCCTTGGCCAGTGTGAGGTTGCGGCGGGCATCGGCGAGGTCTGCTTCGGCCTCGGCCAGTTCGTTTTGGGTGATCAGGCTTCGTGATTGAGCATTTGCGGGGTCTGTTTGAAACAGAACTTCGCCCTTTTTCACAAAACCGCCTTCGCGGAAGTTATCTGAAATTTGCACAAGCTCGCCTGTGGCGGCTGCCCTGAGTTCAAGTGTGCGGCCTGAGACCACTTCGCCAAAGGTTTGGATTTCAGGGGTTTGCGTGCCAGCGGTGAGGGTCATCACCTCGACTGTGAAGACACGTTCGCGGGCTTGGCGGTTGCCAAAACCACCTTGCGACTTTTCGCTGTAGGCTTTGAATATGCTGGCGGCCGCCAACGCGAGCAGCGCGAGCGTTAGCGTCATGAGCATGAGGCCCATCAAGCTGCGGGTGACAAAACGCATAAGAATCCTTTGCCAAGTGGCATGTATCAACAGTGATACGTTTAGAAATTAGCATTCCGTCGCGAAAAACCAAAGGGTTTCACGCAAATTTGCGTTTATAAGAGTGAGTTGCGTCAAACCTGTGGCACTTGGTTGGTCGCAAATGCCTGTTATGCCGTTTCAACATGGCGTATTCGCGCCCGTTTAGTCGCGAAATGTTGTTTCAAGAAAATGGTGTAGGATCGCACCTGCGGCGGGGATCAGGGGCAGTGCGCGGATTTGATCTGGTGTGAGGAAGGCAAAACCTGCGCCTTCGCCAAGGGTGATTTCGGAGGGGTCGATGGTGCGTTTGGCGGCATAGGCGTAAAGCTGTGTGCCATTGAAGGATTGCGCACGGGCGACAGGCGTTAGGGTTTTGGGATCGAGGACGATTGCGGTTTCTTCGGTGAATTCGCGCAAGGCGGCGGTTTTGATATCTTCGT
>CAYWIR010000179.1:1546-5831 GCA_964458375.1 uncultured Neptunicoccus sp. | reverse complement strand
CATGGCCTGACGTTTGACACGGTGAAACCCATTGCCGCCTTGCCCGAAGTGCAAGAGTTGAACATCGGGCATTTCCTGATTGGGGAAGCGATTTTCACTGGCATGGAAAACGCCATATTGCGGATGCGCGTTCTGATGGACGAAGCCCGCGCGGGGAACTGATGTTTACCGTTGAATTCATGCTGATCTGGTTTGGCTGGTTGATGGCTGGGGGCAGCCCCGGGCCAGCAACGCTGTCGATTGCGGGAACGGCGATGCAGCGGGGGCGTGGGCCTGCGTTAATCGTAAGCCTTGGAATTTTAGCAGGCTCTGCGGCTTGGGGTTTAGCGGCTGCGCTGGGGCTGAGCGCGATTATGTTGGCGAATGCTTGGGTGTTTGAAATTGTGCGGTATTTTGGGGCCGCGTATCTGTTGTGGCTGGCGTTTAAGGCGCTGCGATCTGCGGTCAAGCCGAGCGGTGCGGTCAGTGGGACGCCCTTTTCGGGTGGCGCAAAAACACTGTTTGCCAAGGGCATGGCGCTTCATATTACAAATCCTAAAGCGGTCCTGAGTTGGGGCTCGATTTACGCGATTGTCGCGCCGAGTGATGCGGGGGTCGCGGATTTGTTTGCGTATTTCGGCGCGCTTTATGCGGGGTCGATCTTGATTTTCATTGGCTATGCGTTTTTGTTTTCAAGCCCATGGATCGTGGCGGGGTATGGCCGAGCGCGGCGTTGGTTTGATTTCGCCTTTGCGGGATTTTTTGGCTTTGCGAGTGTAAAAATTTTAACGGCACGGTTGGGGTGAGGAGTGAGTGATGCTTAAGGGTATGAACAGATATTTGCGGTACGGGATCATTTTTGCAGGGATGCTGATCGCGGTTTCGCTGATTAAAGTTGTGTTGGACATGGTGTTCGGTTTGCGTGTTGGCAGTGGCACGTCGTTTGTTGTGCCGATGGTTATGGGCCTGTTGGTGGGGCAATGGTATTTCGAAAATGGTGGCACCGCTCCGAGCGGGTCGGAACGTTGGGGTGATGCGATGCGGTTTGGGGCGCTGGGTGTTCTGATCAGTTTGGTGATGACGGCGATTGTGTTGCCCTTTGTTGGCGGGATGGAAATGTTTGCGGCTGTGGGGCCAGTGGGTGGTCTGATTATTTTGGTTATTCTGATGGTCTTGTTCATCTTATCTACTCGCGTTGGTATTTGGCTCGGCGTTCGCACCACTTTGAATGCGCAAGCGGTGAAAGCGGGCAAATGATCCTCGGCATTGGCACAGACCTCGCGAATATTGAGCGTATTTCTGGGACGCTTGATCGGTTTGGGGATCGGTTTCGCAATCGTGTGTTTACGGAACTGGAGCAGGCCAAGGCCGAGCGGCGTAAGGATACGGTTGGAACCTATGCCAAACGCTGGGCCGCCAAGGAAGCCTGCTCTAAGGCTCTGGGGACGGGGTTGCGGATGGGGATTTCGTGGAAAGATATGTCCGTGAAAAACCTGCGCACGGGGCAGCCCGTGATGGAATTGACGGGCTGGGCGGCCGAGCGATTGAAGGATTTGACCCCCGCGGGGCACACGGCAACGGTGCATGTATCGCTGACAGATGATCATCCTTGGGCGCAGGCTTTTGTGGTGATTGAAGCCCATCCTGTGGATGCTGCGCAGGTTGACTAAACCCGCCCCAAAGGCCATGTAGCGATTGAGCAAACAGACAGGCGAGCGTTATGGCAGACGAAACAAAAAAATCAGGCGGTATTGCAGAGACATTTAAGACGGTGTTCTGGGCGCTGTTGATTGCTGGCATCATTCGCACAATTCTGTTTCAGCCGTTTTGGATCCCGTCAGGGTCAATGAAGTCCACCATGTTGATTGGGGATTTCCTGTTCGTGAACAAATACGCCTATGGCTATAGCTGGGCGTCCTGTCCAACCATCCGCGGGTTCGATTTCTGTGGCTTCGCCAAGGATTGGGAAGGCCGCGTTTGGGAAGGTGAGCCAGAGCGTGGTGATATTATCGTGTTTAAGCATCCTTCTAGTGAAGCCGATTTCATTAAGCGTTTGATAGGTATGCCAGGGGACAAAGTGCAGGTGACGGACGGTCAGTTGAACATCAACGGTGTTGCAGTGCCACGTGTGGCCAATGGCGTGTTCTCCGAAACGTTCGAGGCCCAAGGCCCGATGCGCAATGAGCCGCGCTGTGGCAATGGGACCGTTGGTTTTGGCGCGGAATGTACAAAAGATGTGTATACGGAAACTCTGCCTGAAGGGAAAACCTATCAGACGCTCGATATTGGTGTAGGGCAGGGCGACAACACGCCTGTTTACACGGTGCCAGAAGGGCATTTCTTCTTTATGGGGGACAATCGCGACAATTCCACTGACAGTCGATATCGCCAGCCAAATGGCGTTGGATTTGTGCCTGCGTCCTATCTGATTGGCCGCGCGGATCGCGTGGTGTTTTCAAGCGCGGGGACGTCGATCCTTGCGTTTTGGACATGGCGCGGCGATCGTTTCTTTAAGAGCTTGAATTGAAGATAGCAGCCGAACTTCGCGATTTTAGTGTCCGTTTGGGGCATGAATTTGCAGAGCCAGAGTATCTGATCCAAGCGGTGACGCATTCGTCGCTGTCTTCCACCACGCGCAGTGACAATCAACGGTTGGAGTTTCTTGGGGATCGGGTGCTGGGCCTTGTGATTGCAGAGGCGTTGTCGGATCGGGACCCATCTGCATCCGAAGGCCAGATGGCCCCTCGGTTTAACGCATTGGTGCGCAAAGAAACCTGTGCGGACATTGCGCGGGAATTGGATTTGGGTGCCGCATTGAAAATGGGCCGATCCGAGATGATTTCAGGTGGACGGCGCAAGCAGGCCATTCTGGCAGATGCGATGGAGGCAGTGATTGCCGCCGTTTATCGCGATGCAGGGTATGAAGTTGCCCGCAAGCTGGTGTTGCGCCTGTGGGACAGCCGCATTGATGCTGCGAAAGATGACGCACGGGATGCCAAGACGACCCTGCAAGAATGGGCGCAGGCGCGGGGCATGAAGCCGCCAAAATATGTGGAAGTTGGCCGCACGGGGCCAGATCACGCACCGATTTTTGAAATAGAAGCACAACTGTCGAACGGGATCAGTGGATCAGGCTCGGCAGAAAGCAAACGAAATGCGCAGCAAGCGGCGGCGAAGGCCGTTCTGGCGCAAGTGGAGAATGACAATGGCTGAAGAGCAGACGGACACGCGATCTGGTTTTGTGGCGCTGATTGGTGAGCCGAATGCGGGGAAGTCCACGCTGATGAACCGTTTGGTTGGCGCGAAAGTGTCAATCGTGACCCATAAGGTGCAAACCACACGCGCCCGTATTCGCGGAATTGCGCAGCATGAAAAAACCCAGCTTGTGTTTGTGGACACGCCTGGTCTGTTTCGGACACGGCGCAATTTGGACCGCGCCATGGTGGCCGCCGCATGGTCTGGTGCAAGCGATGCGGATATAACGGTTCTGCTGGTTGAGGCCCATCGCGGGGTCAGCCCTGGGGTCAAAATGATCCTCGAAGAGCTGGGCAAGAAGGTGAACAAGAAGGCCAAGGTGCTGCTGGCGATCAACAAGATTGATAAGGTGAAGTCCGATCAGTTGTTGAAGATGACACAAGAGCTGTCCACTGCGTTTGAGTTTGACGAGGTGTTTATGATCAGTGCTGAAAAGGGGCATGGGGTTGGGGATTTGATGTCCTATCTGGCGAAATCTGTTCCTGAGGGGCCATGGCTCTACCCAGATGATCAGATTGCGGATGTGCCGATGAAGCTGATTGCTGCGGAAACCACGCGCGAAAAATTGATGCTGCGGCTGCACCAAGAGCTGCCCTATTTCCTGACCGTGGAAACCGAAGGCTGGGAGCAAAAGAACGACGGATCGGTGCGGATTGATCAGGTGATTTATGTGACGCGCGAAGGGCATAAGGGGATCACCGTAGGGCCGAAAGGCGAAACGATCAAAGCGGTAAGCATGGCGTCACGAGCGGAGTTAAAGGAACTGATGGGCGTGGATGTGCATTTGTTCTTGCAAGTGAAGGTCCGCCCGAAATGGGAAAATGAGGCCGAGCGGTTCACAGAAATGGGTCTCGATTTCAAAGACACCAAAGGCTGATCGTTTGGCGCGGCTGACCACCGAGTTTTGGGTAAGCGCCTATTTGCGGCGTTTGGCGCTGGCAGATATTCCTGCGTTTGTGACCGCGAAAGGCGATGCGACGGCAGGGGCTGTGTTGATTAAGCAAGCCCCGCTCGATGGGACGGCAAAGCTGTTCCAAAGGTCCTATGATTT
>CAYWIR010000179.1:0-1446 GCA_964458375.1 uncultured Neptunicoccus sp. | reverse complement strand
GGCTATGAATGCTGCGAAATTGAAAACGCCTGTGGGTGTGCTTGGGTTAACTGAAGTTGACGGTGCGATCACGCAATTGGTTTGGGATGGGTGGAACGAAGGTGTTCGTTCATCTGTGCTGAAAGAGGGTTTGGCGCAATTAGAGGCGTATTTCGCAGGTGAACTGGAGTGGTTTGATTTGCCGCTTGCGCCCAAAGGGACAGAGTTTCAACAGCAGGTTTACAGCGCGATGTCCGCCATTCCACGGGGGCAAACGCGAACCTACGGCGATATTGCCAATGACCTTGGCGTGCCAGCGCAGCCTGTTGGACAAGCCTGTGGAAGCAATCCGATTCCCGTGATTATCCCGTGTCATCGTGTGGTCGGGGCCGATGGTTTGGGCGGGTTTTCGGGTGATGGTGGGGTTGAGATGAAAGTGAAATTGTTGCAAGCCGAAGGGGCGTATTCCCTTCTTTTATAAGGCCCTCCTATGACTGCATTTGTGTTTATCGCTGTTCTGTTTGCAGCCCTGTTGCATGCCAGTTGGAATGCGATTGTCAAATTTGGCGATGATAAGTTTCAGGGCATGGTTCTGTTGTCTATTGCCCATGGGGTCATCGGGTTGATTATGATCGCTGTGTTCCCCACGCCTGCCAAAGAAAGCTGGCCCTTGTTGGTGGGATCTGTGCTGTTTCATCTGATCTATAAGTCATTTTTGACCGTGGCCTATATGCGAGGTGATTTGAGCCGCGTTTACCCGATTGCACGGGGTACGGCGCCGATGATTGTGTTGGTTGTGAGCCTGTTGATCCTGTCCGATGTCGTTACGGGAATGCAGGTCGGTGGCATTCTTTTGGTTGGTCTTGGTATTATCCTGATGGCACGTGGTGTGTTCACCCAAGGAGAGGAGCGGGCGTTGATCCCTTATGCGCTGCTTGCCGCCGTTGGGACCGCTGGATATTCGCTGTTTGATGGGATGGGCGCACGGGCGGCCGGCACGGTATCGGGATACATTGGGTGGTTGTTTTTCCTCGATGCGTTTTTGTTTACGGCGGGTGGGGTCGCCATAAAGGGGCGGGCCGTGTTGCCAAAATCAGCACGCATTTGGACGTTGGGGATGATTGCTGGCGGGTGTTCTGTGGGGGCCTATTGGATCGCGGTTTGGGCCATGACAATTGCACCGATTGCACTGGTCACGGCGTTGCGCGAAGTGTCGGTTTTGTTTGCGGTGCTGATCGGCGTTGTATTTTTCAAAGACAAAGCGGATGCGGGTAAGATGATTGCTGCGGTGGTGATTGTCGCAGGCGTGATCGCAATCAGGCTTTAGCCCGTTCTGGAACCAATTCCTGTACAATGCCTACGCCAAGTAAATAGACGCTGGTGAGACCAAGCACTGTTGTCACGATTGGTCCTGCGCTGAAATCGGCCAACGCAGACACACAGGCCAGTACGGTCCATAGGATCGCT
>CAYWIR010000178.1:0-5841 GCA_964458375.1 uncultured Neptunicoccus sp. | reverse complement strand
GCGATCAGGTCGTCGATGTGTTCGATGCCAATAGAGATGCGCAACAGATTGTCGGGAATGCCGCTGTCAGGGCCAGCGACCGTGCGGCGGTGTTCGATCAGGCTTTCTACGCCGCCAAGCGATGTTGCTGGGATGAAGATGTTGGTGTTCTTGGCCATATCCAATGCGCGGCCTGCGGGGCCGTTGATCAGGATCGACATCATGCCACCAAAGCCGTTTTGCATTTGTTTGGCGGCAACGGCGTGCCCAGGGTGCGATGGGAGGCCCGGGTAAAGGACGGTTTCGACGTCTTTATGGGCGGTGAAATGGTGCGCGAATGCTTGTGCGTTTTTCGATGTTTGTGCGTAGCGGATGTGCAGTGTGCGTAGGGAGCGGATAAGTAACCATGCTTCGAACGCGGGGAGGATGGTGCCTTGGAAGCTGCGCACGTTGCGGATTTCGTCCCAGATTTGCAGGTCTTTGCGGGCGGAAAGAACGCCAGCGGTGAAGTCAGAGTGACCGCCCATGTATTTGGTGGCGGAGTGGAAAGAAATGTCTGCGCCAAGGGCAAGCGGTTGCTGCGTGCAAGGGGGCGCGGCGGTGCTGTCGACCATCAGGATCGCACCTGCGGCGTGGGCCAGTTCTGCGGCGGCGGCAATGTCGGTGATGGACCAGTCGCCGTTGGCGGGGGTTTCGATCCAGACGAGTTTGGTTTTGCCCGGTTGGATTTGTGCGGCAAGCGCATCGAGGTCCCCTGCGGGGAAGTGATCAAGGCTGATCACGCCACGAGATGCTTGGCGGTCGAGCCACTGCAGGCCGACGTGGTACATCATGCCTTGGGCGACGATGTGGGATTGCGGGGGCAGGGCCTCGACCACGGCAACAGAGGCGGACATGCCTGAGTTGAACAACAGGGATTCGTCCGCGCCTTCGAGCGTGGCGATGATGTCTTCGGCGTGGGTCGTGGTGGGCCCAGCATAGCGGGAATAGACATACCCATCGCGCAGGTCGTAGTTTTCGTCCCGCGCAAAGGTGGATGTTGCCAACATTGGGGGGACGACAGAGCCTGTCGCTTCGTCTATGTGGCGCAGGGCTTGCGCGGCGAGTGTTTCTGGCGACAGGCTGTTTTTGCGGGACACTTAAGCGCCCCGATACGGTTCGACGTATTGCAGTGCCATGTCCCACGGGAAGAAAATCCACGTGTCCTGAGAGACTTCGGTGATGAATGTGTCGACCTGCGGGCGGCCTTTGGGTTTTGCATAGACCGTTGCGAAATGGGCATTTGGGTAAAGCTCACGCACGACTTCTAAGGTTTTGCCGCTGTCCACGAGATCATCGATGATTAGGATGCCTGTGCCATCGCCCATCAATGCGTCATCTGGCTTTTTCAGAACAGATGCATTTGTTTGGGTCTGGTTGTCATAGGATTTGATGGAAATGGTATCCACCGTACGGATATCGAGTTCGCGTGCGGCGATCATTGCAGGGGCCATGCCGCCGCGTGTAATTGCAACAATGGCTTTCCAATCACCATTGTCTGGACCGTGGCCGTCAAGTCGCCAAGCCAGAGCGCGGCTGTCACGGTGAATTTGATCCCACGAGATGTGGAAGCCTTTTTCATGGGGGAGACGGTTTTCAGACATGGCAGCAGAGACTCGCGTTCGGAATGTTATGCAGCGTTGATACTATGGCAGGCGTGCTGTGGAAAGAGGGGTTGGGATGGGACGTTTTGGTGTAAAAATTGGCGATAATATTGCCTTGATGCACGGAGCGCATTCGGCCCCTAAGCCCCACAGTAAATGATGCGACCGAAGGGATCGGATCGTGGTCTAACGTCTGGTATGTTTTGGGGGGAGGTAAAGGATTGGGACGCGAGTTAAGCTTTGGCCTAATCCGCGTCCCAAATGCGATGTTTATTTGCGGCCTGTGACCACGTCGATGTCTGGTGCGTCTTCGGCTTTCATCCCAACAACGTGGTAGCCTGCGTCTACGTGATGGTTTTCACCTGTGACACCTGAGGACAGATCGGAACACAGGTACATGCCTGATTTGCCAACGTCATCTGTGGTCACGTTGCGGCGCAGAGGCGAGTTCAGTTCGTTCCATTTAAGGATATAGCGGAAATCGCCGATGCCTGAAGCTGCGAGCGTTTTGATCGGGCCAGCGGAGAGCGCGTTGACGCGGATGTTTTTCGGGCCGAGGTCCATAGCGAGATATTTGACGGATGCTTCGAGACCCGCCTTTGCAATGCCCATGACATTGTAATGTGGCATCACCATTTCAGCACCGTAGTAGGTGAGTGTCAGCAATGCGCCGCCGTCTGGCATCATCTTTTCCGCGCGCTGGGCCACAGCGGTAAAGGAATAGACAGAGATATCCATGGTCATGCGGAAGTTGTCTTGGGACGTGTCCACATAGCGACCGCGCAATTCGTTTTTGTCAGAGAAGCCGATGGCGTGGACAACAAAATCCAACTTGCCCCATTTTGCTTCTAATGTTGCGAAGAGATCGTCGATGCTGTCGTTGTTTGTTACGTCGCATTCCAGAACCAATTCCGAGTTCACGCTTTCGGCCAAAGGTTTGACCCGTTTGCCAAGGGCTTCGCCTTGATAAGAGAACGCGAGTTCGGCGCCCTGTTCGTGGCATGCTTTGGCAATACCCCATGCGATTGATTTGTCGTTTGCCACGCCCATAATAAGGCCGCGCTTGCCTTGCATAATTCCTGAGCTCATAGCTCTGCTCCTCACCTGTCTTGCCGTGCATACCGTTTACGCCAAGGTCGCAGACGCCGCAAGGCTGTGTATTTTTTGCATTTGTTTCGGTGTTACATCCGCAATTTCTTGGAAATGCACCATTTTTTGTCACTAAACCCAAGGTTATTAAGATGTAATGCTTGCTTTGATACCTAAAATGATGTCGTGTGGCATTAGCCGACCGGGAACGGCTTTAAAAATAGAGAACCGTAATGACGCCGACAGAATTATCTTCGGACCGCGACGGTGTTTTCGCAGGAGGTGATCCTTTTGCGATCGCACGGGCTTGGCTGGAAGAGGCGAAGTTAGTCGAGGTCAACGATCCCAACGCAATCGCTTTGGCGACTGTGGATGAGACAGGAATGCCCAATGCACGCATGGTGTTGCTGAAGGACATTGAAGACAACGGTTTTGTGTTTTTCACCAACTATAACAGTGCCAAAGCTGGCGAGGTTTTGGCTTCTGGCACTGCGGCGTTTGTGATGCACTGGAAGTCTTTGCGGCGTCAGGTTCGGGTGCGCGGTGCGGTTTCGAAAGTGAACGATGGCGAGTCCGATGCCTATTTTCTGTCGCGCAGTGTGTTTAGCCGTGTCGGGGCATGGGCTAGTGATCAATCATCGCCGCTTGACGAGCGAGCGACTTTGGTTCAACGGGCGCAAGAGCTTACAAAGTCATTGGGTGAAAATCCTGGGCGTCCTCCCCATTGGGGCGGGTTCAGAATTACGCCCGTTGAGATTGAGTTCTGGTGTGATGGTGCGGATCGATTGCACGACCGCTTTGTTTGGCGTCGCCGCAATGCAGATGACGTATGGGAAATAACGCGACTCAACCCGTAGTGGTTGTTGGGGACTCGCATAAAGAAAAATACAACAAGGGGAAAGGACGCCGCGCAAAAGAAAAAAGTAAATCACAAAATGGTGCTTTGTGATTTTTAATGTATACACTAATGAGTGTAGGGCGCGACGTTAGCGGAGCAAGACATGATAAAAAAAACAGGCTGCGTAAAGTGGTTCGACACAACTAAAGGGTTCGGGTTCATCACAGATGATGAAGGCGGACGCGATATTTTGCTACATGCGAACGTGCTGCGTAATTTCGGACATAGTTCTGTGGTCGAAGGCGCGCGCATAGCAGTCGATGTGGCTGAAAGTGCGCGCGGATTGCAAGCCGTCGAGATTTTGGAGCTGGATCTTCCAGAGGCGAGCGAAGACGTTGTGCTGCGCGGTGTGCCGGAACTGGGGTTCGATTTGTCGAGCTTGAAGTCTTCGGAGCCTTTGACGGCTGCGCGTGTGAAGTGGTTCGATAAGATCAAAGGGTTTGGGTTTGTGAATCTGTTTGGCAATTCAGAAGATGTGTTCGTACACATGGAAGTGTTGCGGGCGTACGGTATGGCGGAACTTGCGCAGGGCGAGGCGATTTGTGTGCGCACCGCCGATGGGCCACGCGGCCGCATGGCCATTGAAATCCGCGCGTGGGATTATGAAAGCGATTAAAACAATCAGTTTTGCAATCGGGCTGGCCTTGATGGGCCAGTCAGTGCTGGCGAAATGTTCCGACGATGTGGTTGATTTGCGTTGGGAGGGCGGCAGTGCGCGTTTCAATGTGGATATTGCCGATGATGACGCGGAACGCGGTCAGGGGCTGATGTTTGTTGAACGCATGGGGCGATACAACGGGATGTTGTTTGTTTACGATGCACCGTCAACAGTTGCGTTTTGGATGAAGAATACGCTGATCCCCCTTGATATGGTGTTTTTGGACAAGCATGGCGTGGTCCAGCATGTGCATGAAAACGCCGTGCCTGGCAGTCTTGAGACCATTCCAGGTGGCGATAATATTCTGGCGGTTCTTGAGGTAAATGGTGGCCTTTCCAGCAAGCTGGGTTTGGCCGTTGGGGCCGAGATGCGCCATCCTGCCTTTGGCGCGACAGAGCCTGTGTGGGCCTGCGAGTAAATCAAAGTATTTTTGGGGTTTTCAAACCCGCAAGGGCGGCGTATATCGCCAGCACTGGTTCGGGGCGTGGCGCAGCCTGGTAGCGCACCTGTTTTGGGTACAGGGGGTCGTGAGTTCGAATCTCGCCGCCCCGACCAGTAAAATTTCATCCCATTATCCGTGGTTTCGTTCGATGGCCCTTGAGCCTATCGGATGTGATCGCGATCGAGACTGCGGTGAAAATAGGGGCTGTGAAATTTGTGGCCTCTGTTTTTGATCGACCACGTCCATTTTTGTGAAAGGTGGGCAAACGAGACTTTTGAACAGCGGGTAAATCAAGGCCGCGTAAAGTTTTTTATTAACCTTTGATTCTGTGGATAGCGTGTGGACGAAATCGGCTCAGATTCATTTTTTTCTTTGTTCTGCCTTGGTTATCAGATTGATCGAAAGTGTTGGATGCGTTTTGACGCCATAGACGAAAATGCGATGGGGCGTGGTCAATGGCAAAATGGGCAAAATTTTTAAAAGTTTTCGTTGACGGAGTCGTGAGCTTGGTACAGTTTGTGCGGGTCTCTGATAAGAACCACAACATATAGTGGGCCAGCATAGAGGCGGGGAATGAAGGACAGTCAGTCAACTTTAGAGGCTTGGGGCACGCCAAGCCAAGAGTGCGCTGTTCTTTGAATATTGTTACTTAGCTTACGGGGCAGCCATGAAAATCGAACGGCGATTTACTAAAGAAAATCAAGACGCTTACGCGGACATCGAATTCCACAAAACAACTTCTGAAATTCGAAATCCTGACGGGACCGTTGTGTTTTCTTTGGACGCTGTTGAAGTTCCAGTAAGCTGGAGCCAAGTGGCCGCTGACGTCATCGCCCAGAAATATTTCCGCAAAGCAGGCTTGGCAGACAAGCTGAAGCGCGTGAAAGAAAAAGGCGTTCCAGAATTTTTGTGGCGGTCTGTTCCTGATGGGGCAACCGAAAAGAAAGACTACGACGGGGAGACATCTTCAAAGCAGGTGTTTGATCGTCTTGCAGGCGCTTGGGCGTATTGGGGTTGGAAGGGTGGCATGTTCACAGCCGAATCCGATGCACGCGCGTATTACGACGAAATGCGGTTCATGTTGGCCAATCAAATGGCCGCGCCGAACTCGCCACAATGGTTTAACACCGGT
>CAYWIR010000177.1:0-5842 GCA_964458375.1 uncultured Neptunicoccus sp. | reverse complement strand
TGATGGCCTTGCAATGTGGGTCGCGGATATGGATTTCCGCTCCCCTGATTGCGTCATTCAAGCGGCCCAAGACCTCACGGATCACGGTGTCTTTGGCTATCGCTCCGACTATGACGATTACAAAGGTGCGATCATCTGGTGGATGCAAAACCGCCACGGCTGG
Organism: uncultured Neptunicoccus sp.; assembly: GCA_964458375.1. Classification (GTDB taxonomy): domain Bacteria; phylum Pseudomonadota; class Alphaproteobacteria; order Rhodobacterales; family Rhodobacteraceae; genus Amylibacter. The sequence continues at coordinate 5,679 of CAYWIR010000177.1, read as the reverse complement.
ACCGTGAAGCCAGAGGAAATTTTCACCACCTATGGGCTCGTCAATGCGGTGGGCATGTGCCTGAACACCTACACTGACCCGGGCGATGAAATCGTCCTCTTCACCCCCGTCTATCACGCCTTCGCCAAGGTCATTAAAAACGCGGGCCGCCGTGTCAAAGAATGCGAACTCGTGCAAACAGACGGCGTTTATCAAATGGATTTTGCGGCCTACGATGCTCAAATGACAGGCGCCGAGAAAATGCTCATCCTGTGCTCCCCCCACAACCCATCTGGCCGCCTATGGAGCAAACAAGAGCTCCAAGATCTGGCCGCCTTTGCCAAACGTCACGACCTGTTGATCATTTCCGATGAAATCCACCATGACATCGTGTTTCCAGGTCACACACACCACCCCATGCCGCTGGCCGCGCCCGATTGCGTCGATCGTTTGATCATGCTGACCGCTCCATCAAAAACCTTTAACATCGCGGGCAACCACGATGGCAATGTCATCATCCATGATGAAACCCTACGGGCCAAATTCAACGCAACCATGCTCGCACTTGGCGTGTCTTCCACGCTCTACGGCACCGCAATGACCGCCGCCGCATATTCCCCCGAAGGCGCCGCATGGGTCGACGAAATGCGTGCCTATATTGCCGAAAATGCCCGCATCTTTGACGAAGGCATCAACGCCATCCCTGGCCTTAAATCCATGCCCATGCAATCCACCTACCTCGCATGGGTCGATTTCTCTGGCACTGGAATGCCCATGGACGAAGTCCTCGACCGCGTCCGCAAACAAGCCAAAATCGCCCCCAATGACGGGCCGACCTTTGGAACTGGCGGCGAACCCTTCCTGCGCTTCAACCTTGGAACCCCACGCGCAAATGTAGAAGAGGCGGTGTCTCGCCTACAAACAGCCTTCGCCGATTTGCAATAACACCCCGACTGCGTCACCATCGACCAACACGCCAGCTTAAAGAGTTGCACCAAGAATGATCCGCGCCCTCCGTCTTCTATCCCGTATTGCCGTGATAGCGGCGGTGGCGTTGGTGATCTTTTACTGGGTCACAGACCGCAGCGGCCCGCCTCCACAAATCCAAACCTCCATCGAAGGAGAGATCGATCACATCCTGATCGAAAAAGCCGCCCGCAAAATGACGCTCTATCAAAACGGAAAACCCGTGCGCATTTACACTGTCGCGCTGGGCTTCACACCCGCAGGGGACAAAGTCCGCGAAGGCGACGGCAAAACCCCCGAAGGCTGGTATAAAATCGACCGCCGCAACCCGCAAAGCGCGTTTCACCTTTCGCTTGGCATCAACTACCCCAAGCCAGAAGACCTGAAACGCGCCCGCGAAGGCGGCTATTCCGCAGGTGGCGATATCTTCATCCATGGCCAACCCAACAAACTACCAGACTCCCGCAAATACAGCGGTGATTGGACAGCAGGCTGCATCGCGCTCGACAACTTCCAAATCCGCGAAGTTTGGGCTGTAACGCCCATCGGAACCACGGTAGAAATCAAAGCATAGCTCTAAAGGCCAAATCATGTCGCAATGGATTACTGGAATCGTAGCAGGTGCGCCCATCTGGGTCTGGCCACTGCTGATCCTCCTGATCATCGTTGGCATCCGTTCATCCCGCGACCGCACCACCTCAGCCTACCTCTACTATGGCCTCCCCCTCCTTGGTATCATGTCGCTCGGCTCCATCTTTGCGCAACCAAACCAAAGCACTGCATGGGCCTGCTTTGCCCTTGGTTACCTGGCTGGCGCAGCACTCGGCTGGTCCCGTCAATCCAACTGGCTGCTGAACAAAGACGGCGCAACACTCGCGCTCAAAGGCGAATGGTTCACGCTCGTCATGATGATGGTGATCTTCTGGTCTAACTTCGCAAACGGCTTCCTGCTCGCCGTCGCGCCCAACCTGCAAACCAATGCCGTCTTCACAGCCCTCTTTACTGGCTTGATCGGCTTGGCCGCAGGATCCTTCTTGGGCCGCGCCGCCTACATTTTACGCGCCTAACCCCTGCTCTTTTTGGGTCAAATATCCAAATTCCAATGCTGGCCGCACATACAGGCCCAAAATGCCGCAGCGCAGCACTTGCAGCGCACTGCGCAATAATCTACCACCACATCAACCGAAATCGTAACATCCTTACTTTAGGGGAATCCCATGAGCTTCAAAGTCCAACCCGCCAGCCCTGACCGCCCAAACCGCTGCCAGCTTTTCGTGCCAGGCTCCCGCCCTGCCATCTTTGAAAAAGCCGTCGCCTCAGATGCTGACGTTATCAACATTGATCTGGAGGATTCCGTATCCCCAGCCGATAAGGACGAAGCCCGCGCCAACGTCATCAAAGCCCTGAACGAAGTGGATTGGGGCACCAAAACTGTTTCCGTCCGCATCAACGGTCTCGACACAGAATTCTGGTATCGTGACATTGTCGATATCCTAGAACAAACAGGCGACCGCATTGATCAATTCATGATTCCCAAAGTGGGTTGCGCTGGCGACATCTACGCTGTCGATGCACTCGTTTCCGCCGTTGAAATGGCCAAAGGCCGCAAAAAACCAGTGACGTTCGAGGTCATCATCGAAACCGCTGCGGGTCTCGCCCACGTCGAAGAAATCGCCTCATCTTCCCCGCGCATGGCCGCAATGTCGCTCGGCGCAGCGGACTATGCTGCCTCCATGGGCATGCAAACAACAGGCATCGGTGGCACGCAATCAAACTATTACATGATTGAAGACGCAAATGGCGACGCACCACGCGCAACCCACATCGGCGATCCATGGCACGCTGTCACAGTGGCCATCGTGTCCGCATGTCGCACACACGGCTTACTGCCAGTAGACGGTCCTTTTGGTGACTTCTCCGATGAAGACGGCTTCCGCGCACAGGCCCGTCGCTCCGCAACTCTTGGCATGGTTGGCAAATGGGCCATCCACCCCAAACAAGTCGCTCTAGCGAACGAGGTTTTCACCCCCTCTGAAGAGGCCATCACAGAAGCACGCGAAATTCTTGCTGCCATGGAACAGGCCGAAAAAGAAGGACAAGGCGCTGCCGTTTACAAAGGCCGCCTTGTGGATCTCGCCTCGATCCGTCAGGCAGAAGTGATCGTAAAACAAGCCGAAATGATCAAATAAATCGGCTGGCGCACCGCGCCTATCATTCCTATTCTGGGCCCAATCGAAAGGGCCCAGAATGACCAACCTTCCCAATTCCGAACAAGCCGAATTCTGGTCCGAAGGTGGCGGCCTTGACTGGATCACCTTCGACACCCAACTCGATGAGTTGTTCGCCAGCGTAAACTCCGCCCTCGTTGATTGCGCTGCCCCAAAACCCACCGATCTCATCCTTGATATTGGCTGCGGCACGGGCGCCACCACCCGCGATTTTGCGGCCCGCGCGCAGCACGCCCATGGCATCGACATTTCCACCACAATGCTCGCCCACGCCCAAAAATCAGCGCCGCCCAACACCACATTCACCCGCGCAGATGCGCAAACCGAACCCCTTCTAGCCGCCCATTACGATCATCTTGTGTCCCGCTTTGGCGTGATGTTCTTTGAAAACCCAGTCACCGCCTTCACCAACTTGCGCCAAACGCTCAAATCCAACGGGTGCCTCACCATGGCCTGCTGGGCGCCGTTCAAACAAAACCCATGGTTTACCATTCCGCGCTTCATCGCAACGGACCTCCTCGGCTTCCCGCCCTCTCACGACCCCTATGCACCTGGTCCATTCGCCTTCGCAGATACGGATTACACACTCAATATCCTCACAGAAGCAGGCTTTACCAACCCCAAGGTCGAAACCCGTGACATTCCGCTGTCCCTGTCAGGGGACGCCAAAAACGCCGCCAACCTTTCTGCTTACATTGGCCCCGCCGACAGCGTAATCCGCGCCCAAGGTGGCACCGCAGGCGACAAAGCCAAGATCATCGCCGCCACCGAAGAAAAACTCCGCGAATATGAGGCCAACACTGTCGTAACCGTTCCCGCGAAAATCCACATTTATACCGCCACCAATCGCGGTTAGAACAAGGGGCGCACCCCGTTTTCACAGCCCAATTCCCTGCAGTAAAAGCAGCCAACGCAGGCCCACGCACCCCATTGCAATCCAAACGCCCAAGCGCCATATATTACCGAACCAAATCAAAGGGCATACAGGGTAAAGATGCAAAACTATCTTGAGTTTGAAAAACCGTTGGCAGAAATCGAAGGCAAAGCCGAAGAACTGCGTGCCATGGCCCGTCAAAACCCCGAAATGGACGTCGAAAAAGAGGCTGCAGCCCTTGATAAAAAGGCCGAAGAACTGCTTGTCGACCTCTATGCAAAACTGACTCCATGGCGCAAATGTCAGGTGGCGCGTCACCCTGATCGCCCCCAATGCTCCGATTATATCGACGCAATTTTCACCGAATACACACCGCTGGCTGGGGATCGCAATTTTGCGGATGATTACGCGGTTATGGGCGGTCTCGCACGGCTCAACGATAAACCTGTCATGGTCATCGGCCATGAAAAGGGCAAAGACACAAAATCCCGTATCCACCACAACTTTGGCATGGCCCGCCCCGAAGGCTATCGCAAAGCCATCCGCCTGATGGACATGGCCGACCGCTTTGGCCTGCCAATCATCACATTGGTTGATACCCAAGGTGCCTACCCCGGCAAAGGCGCCGAAGAACGTGGCCAATCCGAAGCCATCGCCCGCAGCACTGAAAAGTGTTTGCAAGTCAAAGTCCCCGTCATCTCTGTCATCATTGGCGAAGGCGGTTCAGGCGGCGCAGTTGCGTTTGCCACCGCTGATCGGCTCGCAATGCTGGAACACTCCGTCTATTCCGTGATCTCGCCCGAAGGCTGCGCCTCCATCCTGTGGAAAGACGCGGGCAAAATGCGCGAAGCCGCCGAAGCCCTACGCCTCACAGCCCAAGACCTCACCAAACTCGGCGTCGCCGACGTCGTGATCCCCGAACCCATCGGCGGCGCACAACGCCACAAGGAAGACACGATCAACAACGTGAAATCCGCCCTCATCGCGATGGTCACAGAACTTGAAAAGAAGAAGCCCGACGCCCTGCGCAAAGCTCGACGGAAGAAGTTTCTGGATGTCGGGTCAAAGACGCTGGCGTAGGGACTTGATGCTACTTGTTCATGAAAACATCACACGTAAGATCAATTGGTTTCATAATCGCCCTTACAGGGTTCACTCTTATTGCGTGGGGCATTACTGCACAGTTCAAAAATAGGATTTTGTTGAATCGCGGCGTGGTCGTCGAAGCACTTCATACCGACTTGCGTGCAACGAAACGAGCTGGACGCAGCAACCCGACGGTTCGCAGAGTTATCTTAGCGTTTCAGGCAGAAAACAGAGAAGTCGAAACATCAATTCCCACGCCAAATTCCAAATACTGGGATCCGTTTGATGAATCACCAACTTTGCTTGTTTATGACCCGAAAAAACCTGAGAGAGTTCAGTTTAAATCGATTGTTGATGAGCAGCCGATTTCTTGGGGACCGTATGGTTTTGGGTTCTTAATGACCATTGTTGGCATTTTCACGTTTCTGAGCACGAGAAAAGAAACCATGAATACCTGACCAAGATGGCAAGATCCAACTCACCCACGTCGAATAACCCCCGTCACCGCCGCCGCGCCCAGCGCTGTAATCACCCAGCCCATGATCT
>CAYWIR010000176.1:0-5862 GCA_964458375.1 uncultured Neptunicoccus sp. | reverse complement strand
AAATTAGATAAATCTCACTTCCACCGAGGCGCACGCCATCCCGCCTTTACCGCCTCTTCTTCATCACAAAACCACCGCTCGCCCTTGCTCGTGTTGATCTTTGTACGTGAATACCATTTGCTCCACGGCGGATGGTAGATTTTCCCGTTGGCAGAGATGTTGCCTTTGATGGGGCAGCCGTTTGGGGATTTTTGTTCGGCGGCGGACCATTTTATTTCGCGGTAGACCCATGCGGGTTCTGACGGGCCGCGCCAGATGCCGCGTTTGGCGGATTTGGCTTGGTTTTGCAGGGCTTCGTATTCATCGGAGAATTTGAGGAAGGCCCAAGCCATTCCGTCGCGCACCATGGCGGCGGCGAGGTCTTGGCCATTGGCGGTGCAGCGGGCAATGTCGCGGCCATAGCCGTCTTTCGCGAGCGTGTCGCAGCGCACGGTTTTGCCGTTGGTCAGGGCATAAAGCGCGTTGGTGGCCGCATCGCCGCAGGCCCAGTCTTTGCCCCGTTCGGTTTTGCATTTTTGCGCCGCTTCGGGCGCGTCGATGCCGTTGATGCGATAGCGCGTGCCATCCACATCGAGCGTGTCGCCGTCCACGATCAGGACCGAGTTGGCGAAAGCTGGACCCGTGAGGAGCGCCAGTGCGAAAAGGGCGTGTTTTATCATGTTCTGCTCTGTTTTTGTTAATACAGTGTTAACAGAACATTTCGCGAACTTTAACCTTTTATTTACGGTTGGGTTAATAGGGTGGGTTGAGAATAATGTGAGGCACTCAAATGCCCTGGAAAGCCTGAGAGCGCAGAAGGCATGGCAGGGTTTCGATGGCAGTTTCATTTCTCAAACCGCTGTGGGTTTGGGGGCCTTGGCCTTTGTTAGAAAGGAGAGTATGACGGGCGAAATTCCCTTATTCGCGTGAGCCCGATGACTGTTACCCGTTTTGCCCCTTCTCCGACTGGATATATTCACGTTGGCAACCTGCGCACGGCGCTGTTCAATTATTTGATCGCGCGTCAGGCGGGGGGCGAGTTCATTCTGCGCCTTGATGACACGGACCCAGAACGGTCCACGCAGGCCTATGCGGATGCAATCAAGGAAGATTTGGAGTGGCTGGGCCTGACATGGGATCGCGTGGAAACCCAATCTGCGCGGCTGGAACGTTATAACGCGGCGGCGGATGATCTGCGCGAAAAGGGGCGGTTTTATGAGGCGTTTGAGACGCCTGTGGAATTGGACCTGAAGCGGAAAAAGCAGCTGAACATGGGCAAGCCGCCTGTGTATGACCGATCTGCGCTGGCCTTGTCTGATGATGAGCGTGCGGCGTTGAAAGCGGAGCGGGATGGGCATTGGCGTTTTAAGCTCGATCATGCGCGGATTGAATGGACGGACGGTATTTTGGGCGATCTGTCCATTGATGCGGCGTCTGTGTCTGACCCTGTGCTGATCCGTGGTGATGGGCAGTTTTTGTACACGCTTGCATCTGTGTGTGACGATGTGGATTTCGGCATTACCCATGTGGTGCGCGGATCGGATCACGTTACCAATACGGCGACGCAAATTCAGATTATTGAGGCGCTGGGTGGCTCTGTTCCGTCCTTTGCACACCATTCATTGTTGACGGGACCACAGGGCGAGGCGTTGTCAAAGCGGCTTGGTACTTTGGCGTTGCGCGATCTGCGTGAGGCAGGGATTGAGCCGATGGCTTTGCTGTCGATGATGGCGCGTTTGGGATCATCCGAGCCGATTGAATTGCGCAGCAGCGTTGAAGAGTTGGTGGCAGGGTTTGATCTGTCTGCCTTTGGGGCCGCGCCGACCAAGTTCGATGTTGAGGATTTGAAACCGCTGACCGCCAAGACAGTAGCCGCCTTGTCGGTTGAGGATATGTCTGGGGCGTTGGAGGGTTTGGGTGTTCCTGCGGCCATTGCGCCTGCGTTTTGGGAAGTGGCGAAAGAGAATGTTGGCACGCGGGCTGAGGTTGCCACATGGTGGGCGTTGTGCCGCGATGGGGCGGAGCCGATGATCGCAGACGAAGATGCGGAGTTTGTGGAAACGGCCAAAGGGTTGTTGCCAGAGGGACCTTGGGATGGGGACAGCTGGGGCGCTTGGACTGCTGCGGTGAAAGAGGCCACGGGGCGCAAAGGGCGTGGGTTGTTCATGCCGTTGCGCAAAGCATTGACGGGGATGGAGCATGGGCCAGATATGTCCAAGCTGATGCCGTTGTTGCAGAAGGTGAATCTGTAAGACCTGCGTTAGACGCGGCTTTGGAATTTGGATATTTTGACCAAAAAGAGCCATGGGGCGCGTCTGGTTTTCAGGCGGGGTTGCTTTAGGCGGGATGGATAAGTGTCGCGCCGATCATTTGGATGTGGTCGTCGGTGAGTTTTGTTTCTGTGGCTGAGAGTGTTTGCGCGCGCGGATAGATCGGGGCGCTGCGGTCGTTCAGGATTGGGGTGTCCCAGCCTGTTGTGCTGCGGAAGAAATCGCGCACACCGTCTGGTCCGTAAACGGTGTTGAAGCCTTGGACCACGCAATCAAGATAGCTGAGCAGGATCGGTTGACCGCTGCCCAAAGGGGCCATGGCGGAGGCTTTGGCTTGGTAAAGCGTGATGCCTTCAAAGCCAGATGTGTCGAGGATTTTGCGATCATAAGCGGCTTCGCGGGTGTCTAGGATATCCCAGCCGATGTCACCGATGTCTGCGATCAGGCCCGCGATTTGGCTGAGCGGGTCTGGTTTGACTGACAGAAAGGCGATGTTGCGTTCGGCCGATTGCACCCATTGCCGCCGCCATCCCTTAAGTGTGGCGGGGCGGGTGTTGGCATAGTCATGGGTGGCCGCGTTGACCAAGCTGCCATAGCCAAAAAAGCTGTCTACCATGTGATTGCGGCGCGACGACCTGAGGCCTTGGCGGCGTCGATCTTTTTGATTGTGCTCGACACGCGGGCGATGCGTTCACTGGAAGGGGGGTGCGTTGCAAGGAAGGCGGAGGAGCCGCCTGTGCGTTCGTAGATTTTCGCCCCCAACTTCGCGTTGTAGCCAGAGCGATCCGTGATGTGGGCGGCGATGGTGTCGGCTTGCAGTTCGAATTTTTTCGAATAGCTGCGCCCGCCAACGGAGCCGCCGATATCAACACCGACTTGGGCATCTCCGCCTGTGGCGGCCACGATTAATCCGCCCAAGATCGCGCCAGCAAGCGCGTTCGCTTGGGATTTTTCGATGTGTTGGGCAATTTGGTGGCCTGCTTCATGGGCGAATACAAACGCCAGTTCATCGTCGTTGTTAAAGCTGCGCAGCATGTTGATGTTGAAGGAAATCACAGGACGTCGATCGCTGCCAATGCTTTGAAAGGCGTTGGGGGGTTGTTTTGGATCGTGGATCACACGGACTTGAAAGTCACAAAAGGTACGCGGTTTGTCTGCGTGAAATGAGCGGCAAACCTGTTCGGACAGAGGCTCCATTCGGCGCGACACCCGTTTGTAGGCGGCCAGACCCGACTCGGCACTGCGCACAGCGGCGAAGCCGGGCTTAGATTTGCTGGGTTGTTCGGTTGTGGGGGTACATGCGGCCATAATGGCAAGGCAGGTAATGGCAATCACTGTACGCATACGAATACTATCCTTACTTCTTTAAAGTTCCCAAAGTTGGGAGCTCAAGTCTTGGATTTGTTTAGCGAGATCAGGTGAATCGGGCAACCACGCAGGGGTAAAATTTACGGGAATTGACATTTTTCGCCGAACGGCGATGCTGCGCCACTTCTGATCTGGGACGAACAGCGTGCGGAAAAACCAATCAAGTTGGATGAAATTTATAGGGTTTGCTGCCCTTATGGGGCTGTTGGTCAGTGCCATTTTCTGGGTTGGGTTTTCGTTTTTTCTGGTGGATGAACGGAGCAAAGCCACGGATCGTGCGCAGTTGTATCGTACGATTTTGCTCGATGCGCTGACGCGGCATGAGCATTTGCCCGTTTTGTTGGCGCAAGACCCCGCCGTTATGCGTGCGGTGTCTGAGCAGGGGCGGCAAGGTTTGAACGGGCGGCTCGATGATTTTGCGCGCGAAGCAAAGTTGGAAGCGATCTATTTGCTGGATGATACGGGCCTGACGGTGGCGAGTTCGAATTACCAGCAAACCGTTACTTTTTTGGGGCAGAATTACGGGTTTCGGAATTATTTTAAGCAAGCAATGGCGGGAGAGGTCGGGCGGTTTTTTGCCATTGGCGCGACCACATCGCGGCCTGGGTATTTTGTGGCGGCACCCGTGCGGGTGGATGGTGAGGTGCGCGGGGCGCTGGTGATCAAAGACGATTTGCAAGGCTTGGCGGATTTATGGGCGTCGAGTTCGGAAAGTGTTTTGGTGAGCAATAGGGATCAAGTGGTTGTTCTGACATCAGACCCAGAATGGCGGTATAAAACACTGGAACCGCTGGATGATGTGGCGCGGGACCGTGTTATTGCTGCGCGCCAATTTGGGACCCAAGCCTTGACGCCATTGGAATGGATGGATCGCGGAGAGCGTGCGGTTTTGGATGGGGTTGCGACCTTGCATGTTGTGGCGGATGTGGGAACGCTGGATTGGACATTGCATTATTTCGCGCCCGAGGCTTTGGTGCGCAATCGGGCAGCGTTTGTGACTGTATCGCTTGCGGTGTTTTTGGCGTTGGTGTTGGCAGTGGCGTTGTTTGTGCGGTCCCAACGCATTCGCGCCGCGCTCGATAGCAGCCAAGTGGATCGGCGCAAATTGCGACAAGCCAATAAGAAGTTGGAAGCGACCCAATTGGAGTTGGAGCGAAGCAGTCGCTTGGCGGCCCTTGGGCAATTGGCGGCGTCGGTTACCCATGAATTGGGGCAGCCGATCACGGCGTTACAGACCTATTTGGCGGCGGCAAAAATTGACCCAAGCGGCGAAGATGTGCCTGCATTGATTGGGCGGCTTGATGGGATCGCCAAGCGGATGGAGGCGACGACGGATCAGCTGCGGTTCTTTGCAAGGCGCGGAGGGGGTGCAAAGCAGGCTGTTGAGTTGAATGATGTGGTGCGATCTGCGTGGGAGTTGTTGCCTGCCGTGGGTGTTGCGTTTGAAGTGCGCGGCGATGTCTTTAACGTTGAGGCGGATCGGCATCGGTTAGAGCAGGTGTTGATCAATGTGCTGCGAAATGCGGTGAACAGTGGTGCGGAGTCTGTGGTTGTGCATGTTGGACAGGCGGGCAAAATGGCCGTGGTGCAGGTTGAAGACAATGGTGCAGGATTGCAGGGCATGGACCTGAACGACATGTTTGAACCGTTTAAATCGAGCCGCGCTTCGGGTGATGGTATGGGATTGGGCTTGTCGATTTCGGCTGAAATTATTAACCAGCACGGCGGACAAATTTGGGCAGAAGAAAACGACGAGCACGGGTTAAGCGTGTATATTCATCTGCCTTTGATGGAGGAAGACACGTGAGCGAAGCCTTTCAAATATTGATCTTGGATGATGATGCGGCGATGCGGGATGCGTTGAGCACGTTGTTCACGAAGGCGGGGTGGGGATGCACAACTAAGCCGCGTGCCGAGGATGCGCCAAGCGCGCTGCGCGAGGGCCATTTTGATGTGATCCTGTCGGATATGCGGATGCAGGGGCTGTCGGGGCTTGATCTGTTGCAATCACTGGATGGGGAGCGGCCGCCGTTTATCCTGATTTCCGCCCATGGTGATATTCCGCTGGCGGTGCAAGCGATGCAAGACGGGGCCTATTCGTTTTTTGAAAAGCCGTTTGATCCGAACCGTGTTTTATTGGCGGCGAAACATGCAGCGGAACAGCATCGGTTGAGCGCACGCAACCGGCGTTTGGAGGGGCGGTTGGCGTCCTTGTCGGGGCTGGATCGCGTGTTGAAAGGGGAGG
>CAYWIR010000175.1:0-5884 GCA_964458375.1 uncultured Neptunicoccus sp. | reverse complement strand
CGAAAAGAACGAGTGCTGCACCGATGGTCATTTACACTTGCTCCAGCTCTACGAGGGTTCCTGTGAAATCTTTGGGGTGCAGGAACAGAACGGGTTTGCCGTGCGCGCCGATTTTCGGTTCACCTGTGCCCAATACGCGCGCGCCTGTGGCTTGGAGTTTGTCGCGGGCGGCGATGATATCGTCTACTTCGTAGCAGATGTGGTGAATGCCCCCTGATGGGTTCTTATCAAGGAAGCCTTGGATTGGAGAGTTTTCACCGAGCGGGTAAAGCAGTTCAATCTTGGTGTTGGGCAGTTCGATAAACACCACGGTAACGCCGTGATCTGGTTCGTCTTGGGGTGGATTTACCTTTGCGCCAAGGGTGTCGCGGTATTGTGCGCTTGCGGCCTCCAAATCGGGGACAGCGATGGCTACGTGGTTCAAGCGTCCAATCATAGGGCGGCTCCTGTGTCTAAATTTGGTATTGATATGGCGCGAGAACGGGGTCTTGGCAACGCGACAAAGGGTGACAGCGGGAAAATACATTGGATTTTGTGGAAATGCCATGAAACGCACGTTTCGTTAGGAAGCTGTTAGTGTTGATGGCGTTGCATGGAGAAGCGCAAATTGTGCGCCTGACTGCAAAGGATACCCTGATGACCCATGACCTCGACCCGTTTTCGGCCCCGATATCAAAGCGCCGTCCGTTGTTGGGTACGACCCTTTTGTTGGTGGAAGACAGTCGGTTTTGTTCAGAAGCTGTGCGCTTGATGACGCTGCGCAGCGGGGCGCGGTTGCGGCGGGCGGATTGTGTCCGTTCTGCACGCAAACATCTGGCGATGTATCGCCCTGATCTGGTGATTGTGGATATTGGATTGCCAGACGGGTCAGGCGTGGACTTGATCAAAGAGGTGCGGGGGCAGGGCCTGTCTATCTTGGCGATGAGCGGAACCGTGAACGACACGGTGCGCACCACAGTGATGGAGGCGGGGGCAAACGGGTTTATGCCCAAACCCATTGGAAATATGAAGCAATTTCAGGCATTTATTTTGGCGGCAATGGATCGGAATGCCCAAATGCCAGGCTTTGCGCCGAGCATGGTGGATGCAGGACCAGAGTTGGACCAACAGGCGCTGTTGGATGATCTTGATCACATTCGCACAGTGCTGACAGAGGCGCTGCCGAACCAAGATATGGGGCGCATCACCTATTGCGTGCAGTTCGTTGCCAGCGTGGCGCAAACGGCCCATGACCAAGAGTTGTTGAACGGCACAGCGGCGTTTTTCCAAGGGATTGAGCGGGGCGAACCGGTAGAGAAAGACGGGGAAACCATGTTGGAAATGATCCAAAACCGTCTGAAAGACATGCCAAAATCTGTGACGGGTGCGCAGAAGCTGGCGTGACCTTCTGCATCGAACAGGTTGGGAAGGTGCATGCGGGAAATGGCGGTGATAGGACAGCGGTGTCGGATTGAGGATGGAAAAGTGAAATAGAATCGTCCTAACTGCTTTGCATGAAGTATTTGGAAAATCCTCTGCGGGGCACTGGCTTGCCTGCGCACCCTGAATTGGCTCTTGGCGAGATTACAGCCGACAGCAGTTTGGTCATCGGTTTGTTGAAGCATTGCCCTGCCCACGAGGCGACCCCTTTGGTGGAGGTGCCTGAGCTTGCACGCGCGCTGGGCATTAAGTCTTTGCACATTAAAGACGAACGGTCCCGTATGGGGCTTGGCAGTTTTAAGGCGCTGGGTGCAGCGTTTTCCATTGCGAAAGCTGCGCATAAAAAGATCGGTGATGCGATTGCGGACCCTGCGGTGGCTAAAACTGCACTGAATGGCACGGTGTTTGTCACATCAAGTGCGGGAAATCACGGTCTGTCTGTGGCGGCGGGGGCCAACATTTTTGGCGCCAAGGCAGTGATTTACCTGTCTGTGCATGTGCCAAGTAACTTTGCGGATCGATTGCGGGCCATGGGCGCGCAGGTGGAAATTGCAGGGGATGATTACGAGGCGAGCATGGCTGCGGCCATGGATGCAGCGGCGGAGAATGGCTGGACGTTGTTGTCCGACAGCACCTGGATCGAGGACACCACAGGGCGCGATATCATGGAAGGATATCTGGCGCTGTGCGAAGAGATGATGGCGCAATATGGTGCGGCGACGGATGCTGTGCCGAGCCACATGTTTTTGCAAGCAGGTGTAGGCGGGCTCGCCTCTGCCGCTGCGATTGCGGCGCGCAAAGCATGGGGGGATGCGCCCCATATTACAGTCGTGGAGCCCACCGCAGCCCCTGCGCTGCAAGCCAGTATTGAACAGAAAACGCCCGCGCTGACCGTTGGGCCGCCGTCCAACATGGGGCGTTTGGATTGCAAGGAACCATCCCATTTGGCGCTGAAAGCGCTGGCGCGGGATGCGGATGGGTTTTTGACGCTTGATGATGACTATGTTGCGCGTGAGATTGGCCAGTTGGTGCCGCATGGGTTGGAGACGTCTCCATCTGGCGGCGCTGGATTTGCCGCCACAGTTGCCATGGCGGAACAGTTGGGACCAGATGCGCGGGTGCTGTTGGTGCTGTCCGAAGGGGCGGCGGATGACTGATTTCCCTGTTTCGGAGTTTGAAGCACGACTTGCAAGAGCACAGGCGGCGATGGCTGTTGAGGGTTTTGATGCGCTGTTGTTGAACACCGAAGCGGAGGTGCGGTATTTCACAGGCTTTCGCAGCCTGTTTTGGCAAAGCCCCACGCGCCCGTGGTTTGTGATTGTTCCCCAATCTGGCGCATTAATCGCGGTGATCCCGTCCATTGGTGCGGATTTGATGGGGCGGATGTGGGTGGATGATATCCGAACTTGGCCCAGTCCACGGGGGCAGGACGAAGGGGTAAGCCTGCTTATTGAGGCGCTAAGCGGGTTTGATCGCATTGGTGTGCCGATGGGGGAAGAGGCGAGCCTGCGCATGAGCCTGACGGATTTCCGCAGTATCGAGGCGCAGATCAAGGGGCGATTTGAGGATTGTTCACCGCTGATCAAAGCGGTGCGAACGGTGAAATCCGCCGCCGAGATCGCGCTGCATCGCAAGATTTGCCGCATTGGATCAAACGCCTTTGCACGGCTGCCCGAGGTGGCAGGTGCGGGTGATCCGCTGGCTGACGTGTTCCGCAAGTTTAAGATCACACTGCTGGAAGAGGGGGCGGAAGATGTGCCCTATCTGGTTGGGGGCGCTGGGCGGGGTGGTTACGGTGATGTGATTTCGCCGCCCGGACAAACACCACTGGCGGCAGGTGATGTTTTGATGCTGGACACGGGGTCCACGTTGCAGGGGTATTTCTGCGATTTTGATCGCAATTTTTCGGTTGGTCCCGCGTTGCCAGAGGCGCAAGCGGCCCATCAGAGATTGTGGGATGCGACCGAAGCAGGGCTTGAGGCGGCAAAGGCGGGTGTGACCTGTGCCGAATTGTTCGCCGCCATGTCCAAGCCGTTGGGCGGTGCGTCTGATATTGGGCGAATTGGCCATGGGCTTGGGATGCAGTTGACGGAATGGCCGTCCATTGCGGCCCATGACCACACGGAATTGAAGGCGGGTATGGTGATGACGCTGGAACCGTCCTTAATGATTGATGATACGCGCATGATGGTGGCAGAGGAAAACATCCTGATCACTGAGGGCGCGCCTGAACTGCTGACCACCCGTGTCAGCCGAGACTTGGTGGTGATATAATGGCGCAAGCGTATGAAACGGATGCAGGATTTGGGGCGGCGTTGGGGCTGATTGTTTTGTCCACGGATGAAACGATGGAGCCGGAGTTGGCGTCCGTTTTTGGGCCTGCGAAGGCGGCGGTCTATCACAGCCGCATTCCTTTTGAGGAAGAGGTGACGCCCGACACATTGGCGCGTATGGCGCTGGATCTCCCCCAAGTGGCGGGGATGTTGTCGCAGAATGTGGACTTTGGCGCGATTGGATACGGCTGCACTTCGGGGGCCACGGTGATTGGACCAGAGCGCATTGCGGCGCTGGTGAACGGGGTGCACGCCGATGTGCCAGTGACCAATCCGATTTCTGCGGTGGTTGCTGCGTGCCATGCGCTGAATGCGAAAAAGATCGGGTTTCTGACGCCTTATGTGGCGGATGTGTCCGCGATGATGCGAAAATTGTTGGAAAGTGAAGGGTTTGAGATTGCCGAATTCCTGTCGTTTGAAGAAATTCGCGACAGTGTTGTGGCACGGATTTCAGAGGCATCGACGCTTGAGGCGATGAAGGCGCTGGGGGAAAGTGACTGCGATGTGGTGTTTGCATCCTGCACAAACCTGCGCGCCTTTGGAGTGATCGAAGAGGCGGAGGCGGCCATAGGGCGGCCTGTGATATCGAGCAATTCTGCGCTGGCGTGGCATATGGCGAAGCTGGCGGGACGGCAGGTGGATGGGCCTGGGGCGTTGTTTAGCGTTTAGGCGTGTGATGCGGCGTTGGATTTTGGATATTTGACCCAAAAAGAGCCAAAGGGCGTGGTTTACTTTGTGTTCAGCGCAATTCGCGGGTTTTCCTTGGGGGTGCACGGCGCTAGATAGGTCCGAACACTGATTTTGCGGGACCGATCCTATGCCGATGGAAAAGAATTTTGATGCTGCGAGTGCGGAAGCTGCCATTTTTAAAAAATGGGAGGAGGCTGGCGCGTTTCGGGCGGGTGCGAATAAGTCGCGTGATGAGAGTTTCACGATCATGATCCCACCGCCCAATGTGACGGGTGCTTTGCATGTAGGCCATGCGTTTAACAACACGTTGCAGGACATTATGATCCGTTGGCATCGGATGCGTGGGTTCGACACGCTTTGGCAGCCAGGGCAGGACCATGCGGGGATCGCGACGCAGTTGCAGGTGGAAAAGCAACTGACGGCGGAGCAGTTGCCAACGCGGGCCGAGATGGGACGCGAGGCGTTTCTGGAAAAGGTCTGGGCGTGGAAAGAGGAAAAGGGCGGCACTATTATTGAGCAGCTGAAGCGGCTCGGCGCGTCGGCGGATTGGGAGCGCAATGCGTTCACCATGGATGAGAATTTCCATGATGCTGTGCTGAAGGTGTTTGTGGACCTTTATAACAAGGGTCTGATTTACCGCGGTAAGCGGTTGGTGAACTGGGACCCGCATTTTGAGACGGCGATTTCTGATCTGGAAGTAGAGAACATCGAGATCGACGGGCATATGTGGCACTTTAAGTACCCGCTGGCCGGTGGTGCGACCTATGAATATGTCGAAAAGGACGAGGATGGGAACGAGACCCTGCGCGAGACGCGGGATTACATTTCTATCGCGACCACGCGGCCTGAAACCATGCTGGGGGACGGGGCGGTTGCGGTTTATGTGAGCGATGAGCGGTATGCGCCGATTGTTGGTAAGCTGTGCGAAATCCCTGTGGGGCCGAAAGAGCACCGCCGTTTGATCCCGATTATTCTGGACGAATATCCTGATCCTGATTTTGGCTCGGGCGCGGTGAAAATCACAGGCGCACATGACGCCAACGATTACGGCGTGGCGAAGCGGAACAATATTCCGCTGTATCGTTTGATGGATACCAAGGCGCAGATGCGTGATGATGGTGGCCCCTATGCAGAGGCGGCGGTCAAGGCCAAGGCGATTGCAGAGGGTGCTGAATTTACCGAGGCCGAGGTCGAGCAGATCAATCTGGTGCCAGATGCCTATCGCGGGATGGATCGGTTTGAAGCGCGTAAAGCGGTGATCGCTGATATTGATGCCGAAGGTCTGATGATCGAAGTTGAAGACAAGAAGATCATGCAGCCGTTTTGTGATCGATCCAAGGTTGTGATGGAGCCGATGCTGACGGATCAGTGGTATGTGGATGCGGCTAAGCTGGCGGTTCCTGCGCTGGAAAAAGTGAAGGACGGGACCGTTCGGATTTTGC
>CAYWIR010000174.1:0-5893 GCA_964458375.1 uncultured Neptunicoccus sp. | reverse complement strand
GGCAAAGACAGAAACAAAACAACCGCTGACACCAAGATCAGCAGTAAGATCATTACAGAGCCCCAAACAACAAGGCTGCTTGCCCCAGAGCGCACCCTCTTTGGGTGGTCAGTATTTAAGGAAGTACTGTCCGGCATTGCCCCGCCTTTGCTGTAAACCGCTTTCGTCGAACGTAGACATTACCCGCAGCAAGGACCAGCCGCCCACGGCGATACGCTGTTGCACGACGTTAGATTGTTGCGTTCGATCAGAGCAAGCCCCACCCGACAGCTTAACCACGCCGTAGTGCAGCTGTAGGGCGCCCGCCTGGGATTTCTTTGCTTTGTAATCTGCATAACACTGCGATTGCGCCGCTGATGGTTGTGGAAGACCAAGAGCCAGCACAAGACCACATATCATAAGTATCTGTTTCATGCTGTGTAACCTGCGCCTTCCCCTGCAGCTATTCAATATCAAAGGCCAATTTTGCGGCTGATATCCAATAACACGCGCAGGTTTTTGTCTGACATGGGGGATTGTGGCCATTTTGGTTTCATCAAGCGCCCCATGTTGGCGGCGCATCCAAAAAAGGAACATATGATGCTTCGTAAAACCGCAATTCATGGATTGGTTGCTCTGTCTATCGCAGCCGCTCCTGTTACAGCCCCCGCTGCCATGGCCAAAGACAACATTGATCGCTTGCTGCTTGGGCTGGTCGCTGTCGGCATCGCAGGTGCCATCGCACATGAGGTGAATGACAATAAACGGAAACGCACAACCCATCGTGCCGGTACAGTGAATAAACCAAAGGTTAAAATCCACAAACGCCATACGGAACGTCACCGCCATGGCAACATTGTCCATAGTCATAAGCATCGGTCAGACCATCACCGTGGCGGCCATGCGGCGCATAAGCACGGCCACAAGGGTCACAAAAATCGGATTCATCGCCGTCATGTGCAAAAGTCTCCGCCATGGACCTATGATCCAAACGCACGCACCTGTCTGCGCAAACGGTGGACCGAGAATGGTTGGACGAAATTCTATTCCAAACGGTGTTTGCGCCGCATCGGCTACTAACACCTAAGACAAGGCAAGAAACCGAGCAGGGGCGGCGTGTAACAACGCCGCCTTTTTCGTGCAGTTTCGCTTGCAATAGCGTGGGGGTGTCGGCACGTAGGCACCATGATAGATCCGAATATAGAAATTGCGCTTAGAGCCAAACATGGCCAGTCCCTTCGCATCGCTGGTGTGGATGAAGTCGGGCGTGGACCTTGGGCAGGACCCGTAACAGCCTGCGCGGTCATACTTGATCCTGCGAATATTCCAGCGGGCTTGGCAGATTCAAAGAAACTGTCGGCACGGGTGCGTGAAACCCTGTTTGAACAGATCACCGCCACCGCTGATGTTGGCATTGCCCATGTCAGCGTGGAGGAAATTGACGAGATCAATATTCTTCAAGCGTCTCTTCAGGCCATGAAACGAGCACTTGCGCAGCTGTCTACACCTGCGGAATTTGCAATGATTGACGGTAACAAAACACCCCCAGATTTGGGCATCCCATCCGAATGCTTGATCAAAGGGGATGCAAAGTGTTTGTCTATTGCAGCAGCATCCATTGTCGCCAAAGTCACACGGGATCGAATGATGGTGTCACTTGCGCAACAGTTTCCACACTATGGTTGGGAAACCAATGCCGGCTACGGCACAAAGGCACACCAAGAGGGGCTGAAAAGCCACGGTGTCACACAACATCATCGCAGATCATTCAAGCCAATCCACAACATCTTGTGTGCCCCAAAAAGGCCCAATTCTGATTAGGGATTAAATTTGACCTCGGAGTCCTGATGCTTGATGCTTAGTCCAACGACGCAAAAAATTGCGCGAAGACGAGGCAGTAATGAAGAATACCCCGAGTAAAAACGGCAAAGATACTTTGCCGCTCAATCAGATTTTGTCTGGTGATTGCATTGAAGCGATGGACGCGCTCCCTGCGAACTCCGTGGATTTGGTTTTCGCAGATCCCCCGTACAATCTGCAGCTAAAGGGCGAATTGCATCGCCCTGATAATTCCAAAGTGGACGCTGTGGATGACCATTGGGACCAATTCGACAGCTTTCGTGTGTACGATGAGTTTTCTAAAGAATGGTTGCGTGCTGCGCGCCGTATCCTAAAGCCAAATGGCGCTATCTGGGTCATCGGTTCGTATCACAACATTTTCCGTGTGGGCACTGCACTGCAAGACGCTGGTTTCTGGGTTTTGAACGATGTGATTTGGCGCAAAACCAACCCGATGCCCAACTTTCGTGGTGCGCGTTTGACCAATGCGCATGAAACAATGATTTGGGCGGGTAAATCCGAAAAATCAAAGCCAACGTTCAATTATGAAGCGCTGAAATCCCTAAACGATGGCGTTCAAATGCGATCCGATTGGGTGCTGCCGATCTGTAACGGTCATGAGCGTTTAAAAGATGAAGACGGCAATAAAGCGCATCCAACACAAAAGCCTGAAAGCTTGCTGCATCGCGTTTTGATCGGCTCTACCAATGTGGGTGACGTGATTTTGGATCCGTTCTTTGGCACAGGCACAACAGGTGCAGTGGCCAAAAAGCTCGGCCGCAATTTCATCGGGATTGAACGGGAAGACGCCTATCGCAAAGTCGCCACGAAACGCATCGCTGCGATCCAGACACACGACAAGGCATCCTTAGAAGTTTCAACATCCAAACGTGCCGCACCGCGCGTCCCGTTCGGCCAATTGGTGGAACGTGGTATGCTGAACCCAGGTGAAAAACTCTATGCCCTGAACGGGCGCCACACCGCAAAAGTCCGCGCAGACGGAACGCTGGTGGGCACGGATATCACAGGATCAATTCACCAAGTCGGGGCTGCGCTGGAAGGTGCTCCGTCCTGCAACGGTTGGACATATTGGGGTTTCCGCAAGGAAGGCAAAACCATCCCTATCGACCTGCTGCGTGAAAAAATCCGCGCAGAAATGTCAGCCTAAAACCACAACGAAATTACCGCCGATGTTCGGGGCCGCCCCCCGAACTCGAAGCCTGACTAGCCCCGCCCTTTGTGGCGGGGCCTTTTTTTATCTTAGCTTTGCTAACAGGCTTAACCAAACCGTCCGCGCTATGGTGCGCAAGCCGAAATTCGATCGCACCAGCGCTGTCATTTCCAGTTCAGACAGGCGCGACAGTCGTTTCACAGACTTGTCCCACCGTTCGGGAGCATATCCTGCGATACGTTTATTCATCATAAACCCAAACCTGTAATCACGCTTAAACCTGCGTTCCGCTTCAATTTCGTATCTGCGCAGGGCAGAGCCATCCCCGTCCAAATGCGCAGTGATCGCGGCCCCTAGTTTTCGACCAAATTCAATCGCGATGCGGATGCCTTCGCCCACGGTCGGCGTGGCAAAATTGGCCGCATCGCCTGTGCGCACAACGTTGCCAAAAACGAGTTTTGGGTCATAAGGAATCGAAGGAATGATGCCGCTATTCACGTCATAATCTTCAGGAATTTCAATATCATAACGTTCCGCATGGCCGTCACGCACAAAGGCATCCATCACCTTGCGCGGGGACAAATCCGTATCAGGATTAATCACCCCAATACCAAGCCGCAGCTTTTGATCAGGGGTCGGAAAAATCCAGCCATACCCCGTTAACGCCGAAGATCCCACAAACAGGATCGCGCGATTTTTAGCATGATTTCGGATTGGAAATTCATATTCGATCCCAACGCCCACGCGATCTGGCTTCTGCCCCAAACCCAACGCCGTTAGCACCGCACAATGCCAACCAGAGGCGTCGATGAGCATTTTGGAACGGATTGTTTTTTCTCCGTCTTCACGGCTGCGAACAGTGGACACAAAACACCCATCGCCCTGTTCTTCGCAAGATGTGAATTTCGTCCCAAGCATGACTTGGCTGTTCTGAGGCGATATCTCGGACGCCAAATGTTGATACACACCCGTCACATCCATAACGGCCATTTTGTCTTCTTCTACGGCAAACCGCGCTTCTTCGGTGTCCGAGAAAAAATCAAGCTGGTCGATAACTTGATACAGCTCCGCAGGGATGCCCAGCGCCTTCATATCACGGACCCAAGTGCCACCGCTGGTGCGTACGGGTTTACCGATGTCTTGGTCTTGGTGAACAACGATGCAACTGTGCTGCAATCCCAGATGCGCCGCCACAGACAGGCCAGCAGGCCCACCGCCAACGATCAGAACATCACAGGTCAGATCACTCGACATCAAGACCGAGGAGGTCGAAAACAATCTCTGGCACTTCTTCCGGTGCGCCTGCTAATGCGTCAGCCTCTGCCATGTGCAATTCGTCTGGATCACCAAAGCCCCAAAGCGCACCAACGTTCGGAATGTCATTGTTCCGCGCGCCGAAAATGTCGAACTGCCGATCCCCGATCATGACCGATTTCGCAGGGTCCGCCCCAGTTTCATCCAGTGCGAATTTGAGCAGTTCTGTTTTATCAGAATTGGTCCCGTCCAATTCGGAACCAAACAGGCGTTCTACATGGGCGTGGATACCAAAATGTTCGATGATTTCTTGGGCGTAAACCGTAGGCTTGCTGGTTGCGATAAACATCTGTGCGTCTACTTGGTGGAAGGCGTCAAACATTTCGCCAATCCCATCGTAAACATCCGCCATGTACATGCCATCATCGGTGAAATACTCGCGATAGTGGTCCATCGCTTCGCCAATATCTGCACCGGGTCCAAGTAAAACTTCGAAGCTGTTCCAAAGCGGTGGACCAATACACCATCGCAGTTCGTTCGACGTTGGGATATCCTTTTCGCCCATCTTTTCTAACGCAACTTGAATGGCCTTGGTCAGCCCTTCTTGCGGGTCGATCAGCGTGCCATCAAGGTCAAAGAAAATCGTCAGCATGGGTTTTGGTTAATCCTCAAAAAACGGTGTGACTTGCGCAACAATGACCGAGTTTTCATCGAGCGCGCGCTGCATCAATCCCGCCTCATCTTCCGAAATATCATGGCCCTCGGCACGCCGTTCTTCAAGCGTGCCGTAGCCCGTTACATCAAGCGGCGCCATCTCCGCCTGTTTCAGGATCGCCACGGTTTCGCGCACGGCTTCTGCCTCATCAATGCCGCTGGCAAAGCACATCAGCGCCGCACCAGTTGCATTCTTGGGCAAACCGTCCCCATCACTGCGGCCCACTTCAACCAACAGCGTATAGACCTTTTGCTTTGAACCCGCTTTCACCATACCGAATGATTAGTCGCGCAGCAGTTCATTGATCGAAGTTTTAGAGCGCGTTTGCGCATCTACACGCTTCACGATAACCGCACAATAAAGGTTCACACCGTTCTTAGATGGCATAGAGCCAGCCACAACAACGGAGCCTGAAGGCACTTCGCCGTACATAACTTCGCCTGTTTCGCGATCAACGATCTTGGTGGATTGGCCGATGAAAACGCCCATGCCCAGCACAGACCCTTCGCGCACGATACAGCCTTCAACAACTTCGGAGCGTGCCCCGATAAAGCAGTTGTCTTCGATAATTGTTGGGCCAGCTTGCATTGGCTCCAACACACCGCCGATGCCAACGCCACCAGACAGGTGTACATTTTTGCCGATTTGCGCGCAGGACCCAACAGTGGCCCATGTATCAACCATCGTGCCTTCGTCCACATAGGCGCCAAGGTTCACAAAGGACGGCATCAAAACCACGCCCGGTGCGATAAATGCAGATTTGCGTACAACACAGTTTGGCACGGCGCGGAAGCCAGCTGCTTTCCACTGATTGTCACCCCAACCTTTGAACTTGGAATCTACTTTGTCCCACCAGCCACCAGACTGTGGGCCGCCATCATGCTGTTCCATGTCTTTGATACGGAACCCCAACAACACAGCCTTTTTCGCCCACT
>CAYWIR010000173.1:0-5914 GCA_964458375.1 uncultured Neptunicoccus sp. | reverse complement strand
TGTGAGGATGCCCAGTTCACGTGCGGCTTGTGCAACAATCGGTGCACCGCCTGTACCTGTACCACCACCCATACCAGCGGTGATGAAACACATGTGGCTGCCAACAAGGTGATCGACAATTTGTTCGATGCTTTCTTCAGCGGCGGCTGCGCCAACGGCTGGCCGTGCACCTGCGCCCAAACCTTCGGTGATTTTCTCACCCAATTGGATCTTCGCCGTGGCTTTGGTCGATTGCAGTGCTTGCGCGTCCGTGTTCGCCACAACGAAATCTACGCCATCCAGCGCCTTGTCGATCATGTTGTTCACGGCGTTGCCGCCAGCACCACCAATCCCAAAGACCGTGATACGAGGTTTCAAGTCTACCATTTCTGGCATGCGCAAGTTCAATGACATGGTTTAATCCGCCTGTATTTTTGTTTTCGCCGCCTTGTGACGGTCGCATTTGCCCTGATTCGGTATGCTAAACGACTGATTCGCGAACGTCACGAAAAATCGTTAAATACCAAGGTTTATTGTACTATTAAGTGTGTTGACACGATATTTCGATCCTCTCCACACATCTCGTTTACCAGTTATCTTTAAACCACCGCATCGCGCGTTTCAGCGGCTGAACACCGTTGCCCGCAACTGGCAGATGGAAATCCCAACACTCGTCTTGCGGGTGTGCAGCGTGCAACGCCAAACCTACAGATGAAGCAAAGGCTGGACCCGTCGCAGCCTGCGGAAGTCCTTGAATTCGCATTGGTTTTCCCAAACGAACTTGCTGACCCAAAATGCGGCTCGCCAACCCTTCCAATCCTGGAATCTGGCTTCCCCCACCTGTCAGAACGATCCGTTGTCCTGGCAAATGGTCAAATCCTGCACCGTCCAAACGCGCGCGCACTTCTTCCAGAATTTCTTCAACCCGCGGGCGCATCACGCCAATAAGCTCACTTCTGCTGATCCGACGACGATCATGGTCAAAATCACCCGTGTCTCCGCCAATTTCGATCATATCGCGATCATCCATCCCCGTGGCCATCACGCCCCCGTGGAAGGTTTTGATCCGCTCGGCAGTCGTTGTCGCCACTTGCAAACCTTGGGAAATGTCGCTCGTGACAAGGTCGCCGCCCATACGCACAGAGTCCGCAAAGATCATGTGTTTCTTGAGGAAGATGGAAACCGTTGTGGAACCACCACCAAAATCAATACAGGCCCCGCCAAGTTCTTGCTCGTCTTCTACCAAAGCTGACACACCTGACACATAGGCAGAGGATGCAAATCCAGCCAGTTCCAGATCGCACCGCTTGATACATTTCAACAGGTTTTCAACCGCACCCGTATCAATCGTCAACAAATGCATGTCCACGGACAAACGATTGCCAATTTGACCCCGTGGGTCGGACAAACCAGACCGGTGATCCAGCGCAAAGTTAACAGGCATCGCGTGAACCGCTTCACGGCCTTGGCCATAATCAGGCACATCACATTCGGACAGAACACGACCAATATCGTAATCCATCACCGAACCGTTTTCCAATTGCACAGCGCCCGTTACGCCATAACTGCGTGGCTCGGCGCCAGACATACAGGCGATCACATGATCGACCCGCGTGTTTGCCATCTTTTGGGCGGCTTGAACGGCGGTACGAATGGCCCGCTCGGTTTCTTCCATCGTGGTCACTTCGCCAAAGCGCACCCCACGCGACCGTGTGGTGGCAACGCCAATCACACGGAAAGCGCCGTGGTTGGCCATGGCTGACATGCCCTCTTGGGCGTTCATTTGCACAGACGGATCAAACTGCAAAATCATGCAAGCGATCTTGGCTGTGCCCACGTCCAAAATAGCAACCACGCCCCGTTGCAGGGCCGCACGGCGGCGTTGTCTCATGGCGCGTTGTGTTTCGTATAAATGTGTCATGTTATGTCTCGTCTTCCCCATCAGCTATGGCCCGCAACCGATGCAGCTCGTCAACTGCAGGTACGGACAGTCGAAGGACAGGTCTGCGCCTATCTCTCATGTCTACTACTTTTACGTCCCGTCCCAACACATCCCGCGCGCTATGTAATGCAATCACACGCTCCAATGCTTGAACGGGGTCCTTTACGGGCAATTGGATAACCTGCTGTCGGTCCAGCAAAACATCCCAACGTCGTTCGCCCATACGACGTAAACCTCTGACACGATCCGCAATGGGTTTGACCGCGGCCAAAACATCCAAGGCTTCTTCTGCGTGATCTTGCGCCCCTGCGCCAATGATCAATGGCAGATCGTAATATCCATCTCGGCTGATCAACACACCGGCGCGTTCGCCAACAGGATCAATTAATTCCAAATGTGTGGACCCACGCCAGATCAAAGCTGGCACACGTTCATTAATCACCACGTCCAAAATGCCGCCCCGCAGGTACACATCCGCCCGCTTGACCGCATCAACGCTTTCGACACGCGCCTTCACAACTTCCAAATCCAAGCGCATAGAGCTGACAGGAAACACCATTGGCACAGCTTCGCGAACTTGCTGAGCCACACCTTCGCTTGCCCCTTTTATTTGCATCAGATTGACAGCAAATTCAGGGCGATCTTCAATCATCGTGCGCGCATTCGTGATGCTTTGCGCCAGCTTAATCTGTGTCCCTTCCTTTGAAAAATGGTTCGCCGCCACCGCGACAACCAACAACAAAGGAACCCCTGTGCGCAGCAAAGATTTATAAAGCGGAGTCAGCCAAATCCGCTCCATGCGGTATTTGATACGGCTTGGGGAATACTCCATCCCAGACTTGGGCGCAGGTGTCGGGCCAAAACGGTCGCGCAAATCGTCTATCGCTGACATGACGCATCCTCCGTGATCCAAGTCACCAACTCACCAAAGGAAATCCCGCAAGAATCTGCCTGTTCTGGCGCCAAAGACGTTGGGGTAAAGCCTGGCTGAGTGTTCACCTCAAGGATGATCAAACCTTCAACACCCTTGCTCTCATCCCAGCGGAAATCCGTGCGCGTCAGACCGCGACAGCCAAGCGCATTGTGCGCCCGCACCGCATAATCGAGGCAAGTTTCAAAAATCTCTGTTGGAACATCGGCAGGCACCACATGGCGTGATCCCCCCGCTTTGTACTTCGCGTCATAATCGTACCAACCGTCCGTTAGGATATCCGTCACGGTCAATGCGCGGTCCCCCATAACGGTGGTGGTCATCTCACGGCCAGGCGCAAAAGCTTCGACCATAACCAAATCTGGCATGTCATCGCTCAGCTTTGCTGGGCCATTGGCGTTTTCGTCCACAAGGTACACACCCACGGACGAGCCCTCATTGTAAGGCTTCACCACATAAGGTGTGGGCATTGGATGCGCAGCCATTGCATCCGCCTTGGACACCAGCACGCTTTCCATCACAGGCAGACCAGCCGCGCGGAACGCATCTTTTGATTTCTCTTTGTCCATTGCCAGCGCAGAGGCAAAAACACCTGAATGCGTGTAGGGAATCTGCAACCATTCCAGCAGCCCCTGAACACATCCATCTTCACCCCAACGACCGTGAAGCGAATTATATACAACATCAGGATTGGACGCACGCAAGTCTGCCACCAGATCAGGACCCGCGTCCACCTCTGTGACCTCATAACCTTCTGCGCGCAATGCCTTGGACACTTCCGCCGCTGACGCCAGAGACACCTCTCGCTCAGCCGACGGGCCGCCTTTTAACACTGTTACGCGATGGAATGCCCTGCTCGACATTGTCCGCCTCGTCTGTTGCCCTTGGTCCTTATGGACTCTGCGGGCGTTTTTTAGGCCACAAAATGTAGCCCTTTACCGCTTAAATCTCACGCGATCGGTTTGCCGACCCGCATGATTTCCCACTCTAAGGTCAAACCAGAGTTTTCGAAAACCCTTTTTCTGACCGTTTCTCCTAAATTTTCCAAATCTGCGGCAGATGCGCCACCTTTGTTGATCATAAAGTTCGAATGCATCTCGCTCATTTGCGCGCCACCAATGCTCGCGCCGCGCATTCCCGCATCATCAATGACCTTCCACGCCTTCAGATCATGCACGTCATCGGCCTGCCCTGTTGACGAAAACCCCGCTGGATTGCGGAAGGTCGATCCACAGGATCGCTCTTTCGTGGGCTGCGTTGCCTCGCGTTTGGCCAGCGCGTCGTTCATCTTTGCTTCAATCTGCTCTGGATCACCAGAAGGCCCTTCCAGCAGAACAGATGTCAGGATCAATCCTTCGGGCAACTCGGTAGAGCGATAGGCAAAGCCCATATCGTCCTTACTCAACGTTACAATGCCGCCATCCCGTGTCACACCCTGTGCTTCGACGAACACATCGGCCGTGTAAACACCGTAACAGCCCGCATTCATCTTGGCCGCACCACCAACAGCGCCAGGAATGGTGCGCAAAAACGCCAGATCAATCCCCGCCTGCGCTGCTTTGCGCGCCACATGCGCCCCAAGCGCCCCAACGCCTGCCCGCACACGATTACCGTCGAGCACCTCAATCCCGTTGAAGCCACGCCCAAAGCGCACAACAACACCGTCCATGCCCCCATCCCGAATAATCAGATTGGAACACACCCCAATCGGAAACACAGGAACACGAGCATCAAGCCCCCGCAAAAACCCTTGTAGATCGTCCAAATCCGCAGGCTGAAACAGCACCTCCGCAGGCCCACCCACACGCAACCAACTGAGCGTCGACATATCGTGGTCATAAGAAAGCGTGCCACGTGGTTTGGGTAAATTCAGTTCAGTCATTTTTCGGCTCACTCTGGAAATTCGACTTTTCAAACGGGTCTTCGGGGAGTTTCATCCCCAGCGTCCGCAACCCCATACGCCCGATGTAATAGAACGGCCAGCGCATAATGGACCCGACGCCTACCGCGAACATGATCGCCAGAAACGGGTTCCCCGCAATCCACAGATAGGGCAGCAGCGGCACCAACAGCACCAGCAACATAAACGCACTTGGCGGGTGATAGGGGCGGGGTAAAAACGCGACGATGCTGCCGATCACAATCCAGATCGCCGCAAACACCACCGCCGAAAACAACCCAATTTCAAACACGCCTACCCCTATTTGTAAAAATCGAACTTCGGCCCTTCAAACGCTTCGCCCCGTGCCTTGGCCCGAATGAACCGCCCGAGATACACAATCGGCCAGCGCAGCAAAGACGCCACACCGCCCAAGAACATCACACATAAAAACGGATTTCCTGCGATCCACAGATAGGGCACCAATGGCACCAACAGCAACATCAACAAAAAGGCACCTGGTGGAATATACTGTTTAGGCGACACGGCAATCACCGTCCCCATGCCGATCCAAGCCGCAGCAAAGACAATGGCAGAGGTCAGCCCGCTTTCCACTACCCCATAACTTTCGGCAAATTGTTGGCCCAGGCACTAATCGTACCTGCCCCCAAGCAGACCAAAAGGTCTCCTGGGCCACAATGCTCCTCTACGAATTGCTGTAACGCGGCCTCGTCTGCCACGCTAACAGCCTGCCTATGGCCATGGGCTGTAAGGCCCGCCACCAAACCGTCCCGATCTGCGCCTTCAATCGGGTCTTCACCCGCAGCGTAGATATCGGTAATTCCAACAACGTCCGCGTCGTTAAAACACGAACAAAACTCTTCGAACAAATCGCTAAGACGCGAATATCTGTGCGGCTGATGCACCGCGATGACGCGACCTTTGGTGGCTTGTTTCGCCGCCGACAGCACAGCCGTAATTTCAACGGGATGGTGCGCGTAGTCGTCGATGATGGTCACACCCTTCACTTCGCCCACGCGGGTAAAGCGACGGTTAACCCCTGCAAAATTTTTCAACGCCGTGCGGATTTCATCCACTTTCATGCCCAGATGCCGCGCCACAGCAATCGAGGCCAGCGCGTTCGACACGTTATGATCCCCAGGCATTGGCAAGACCATATTGG